>JALYYF010000027.1 GCA_030946725.1 Candidatus Dormiibacterota bacterium | reverse complement strand
TGAAACTCCCAGAGCATCTTCCGGGTGGACTGCCGGGTGGACGCCCCCTTCACGTGCACGGCCCGGGCGTCGGGCAGGTAGAACACCTTCCAGCCACCGGTCTTGAGGCGGTAGCAGAGATCGATGTCCTCCCCGTACATGAAGTAGTCGGGGTCGAAGAAGCCGACCCGGTCGACGGCGGCCCGGCGCACCAGCAGGCAGGCCGCCGTGCCCGCGTCGATCTCGTGGCTCTCGGTCTCCGGCAGGTGGCCCATGTTGTAGCGGTTGAACCGAGCGCTGCGCGCGAACAGACGGCTCAGTCCGCTGAACCGGTAGAAAGCGGCGCTCGGAGTCGGAAAGCCACGTCGAGCGGCCAGGTCGAGCTTGCCGTCGGGCCTCTCCAGCCGGGGTCCCACAGCGCCGGCGTCGGGACGGACCAGGAGGAAGTCGGTCAGGCGCCCGACGCAGCCGGGCTGTACGGTGACGTCGGGGTTGAGCAGCAGGATGAAGCGTCCCTCGGCCTGCTGGAGGCCGGCGTTGTTGGCCTTTCCGAAGCCGACGTTCACGGCCAGGCGGATCACCTTGGCCTGGCGGAAGCTGGCTGCCACCGCGTCGGCCGAGCCGTCGCTGGAGGCGTTGTCCACCACGACCACCTCGACCGGCACGTCCGAGCTGGCGTAGAAGGCCCTCAAGGAGTCGAGCAGGAGGTCACGGACGTTATAGCTGACGACGATGGCGGAGACGAGTGGCTTGTTGGTCGCCATGCTCGCAAAGATAACGGGCGCCAGGCAGAGCGGTTTCGGCGATCGCTAGAATCGTGGATCGCGTGACCGTGACCCAGGAGCCGGCCGCGTCCCGAAGGCTGGCGCTCCAGTTGCAGAGGGTGCGCGGCAGCCGGCTCGTTCGCCAGAACCTCGTTCTGTTCATCGGGGGCTTCCTAGCCGGGGCTGGGGGGTTCGTCTACCACTCCATCGCCGGCCGCGCCCTGGGCCCTGAGGCCTACGGGGAGGTCAGCGCCCTGGTTGGCGTCTACACGGTCGGGGCCACGGTCAACCTGATGCTGGTCGTCGTCCTGGCGCGCTACGCCGCCACCCTCAAAGCGACCGGCCGGACCGGCGCCATCCGCCACATCATGCTGCGGACCGCCAAGGTCATCGGCATGCCGGCGGTGCTCTTCTGTCTTGTCGGAGCCGCACTCTCCATCCCGGGAGCCAGCTTCCTGCAGCTGCGCTCCCCGTTGCCCCTGATCATGGTGGTCATCGGTATCGCCGCCTACTGGTACACGGCGATACCGAGAGGCGTCCTGCAGGGCAGCCAGCGGTTCACCGCGCTCTCGGCCAACCTCTCCTTCGAGATCCTGGTCAGGACCGGTCTGCTGGTAGTCTTCCTCGGACTCGGCCTGGCCGTGTTCGGCGCCACTCTTGCCATCCTGGCCGGGGTGATCCTGGCCTTCGCTCTCGGGCTGTACACGCTGAGAGATGTGCTGGCTGCAGAGCCGGAATCGGTGCGCGTTCGTACGATGGCGACCTTCGCCGTCACCGCAACCGCCGGCACGCTGGGCATCAGCCTCCTCTACAACGCCGACGTCGTGCTGGCCAAGCACTTTCTCGGCGACCGCGAGGCGGGCATCTACGGAAGCCTGAACAAGATCGGCACCATCCTCTACTACGGCACCTTGAGCGTGAGCCAGGTGCTCTTTCCACGAGTACTGGAGGCGGTCGCCAAGCGCCACTACCCGGGCAGGCTGTTGGCCCTGTCGGCGGGCATCATGACGCTGCTCGGGCTCTGTGCGATTCTGGTCTTCGCAGTGGCGTCCGGGCTGGTCGTCGGCGTGCTCTACGGTCCCAAGTACCAGGCGGCCCAGCCCTTCCTGCTCCCTATCGGTTTCCTTGGGCTCGGCTGGAGCCTCAACAACCTTCTGGTGCAGTTCTTCATGGCCGTCCACGACCGGGTCTTCATCGCCATGCTGGCGGCCGGGTGCGTCCTCGAGGTGCTCCTCATCGTCCTCTTCCACGGCGGCGTCGGCCAGGTCGTCCAGGACGTCCTGATCGCCGTCTTCGCCCTCCTGCTGGCCCTCGGCCTGCGACTGGCGTTCCTGCTGCCGAAGTTGCGGCCGGAGATGCTCCTGGAAGAGGAGCGAGAAGTCTAGTCTCAACTCTCTCCCCCGCTGGTCGGGGGAGTACCCGGCCGTGCCGGAGGAGGGGGTCCCACAGCTCCTGGGAGCCGGCCAATATGCTCGTTCGATGTCCTCGCGCCACAGGCCCAGGATGTCGAACGAACGGGCGAAAGCCCTCCGCAGGTGGCACGATCGCGCGCACGAGGCCGCCCGCGCGGCGCTTCCGGCCCGGATGCTGTTTATGGGCCTCGAGCTGTACATCGCCGAGGACGTATTCGCCCCGCACGGCGACCAGGTCGGCGACCCCTTCCACCAGGCCGTGGCCAATGAAGTCCGCCCGTCGGACCGGGTGCTGGACATGGGGACCGGGAGCGGGGTGAGCGGAATCCTGGCCGCCCGTGCCGGCGCCGACGTGGTCGCGGTGGACGTCAACCCGAAGTCTGTGGAGTGCGCGAGGGCAAATGCGGCGGCAAACGGGGTGGCCGACCGGGTCACGTTTGTGGTGGGTGACGTGTTCGACGGAGTCGAGGGCGACTTCGACCTGATCGTGTTCGACCCGCCTTTTCGCTGGTTCCAGCCGCGGGACCTGCTGGAGACCGGCACCGCCGACGAGGACTACCGAACCTTGAGCCGATTCATGGGGGAAGCCAAGGCCCATCTGCGACCCGGTGGTCGAGTCCTTCTCAACTTCGGCACATCGGGCGACATCGATTACCTGTACGAGTTGATCGACCGCGCCCGCTTCACGAAGGAGGTCATCCCCTACGGCGAGGCGACCAGGGATGGCATGACGGCCAGGTACTACACGATCAAACTTACGGCCTGAGCTGAAAAGGGGTTCTGCAGCCGAGGGCCGCCGGCGACTCCGCGGACCCCCTCCCCCGGCTTCGCCGGGTACTCCCCCGACTTCGCGGGGGAGAGACAGGAGACTATCAAAAACCCCGCCGCCGGGAACCGGTGGCGGGGTTGAAGGTGCTCGGCGACGACCTACTCTCCCACCGCGTTACCGCGGCAGTACCATCGGCGCTGGAGGGCTTAACTGCCGTGTTCGGAATGGGAACGGGTGTTTCCCCTCCGCCATGGTCACCGAACCGACCAATCATACCGTGAACGGTGCGGCCGAGACCGCGCGGACTAGCGGCTTCGGCGGCGGCGAGCGCGAAGGCTCTTGATCTTTCGAGCCTCTGCCGGAGGGACGTAGTGCGCCCGGCGGCGCATCTCCCGGACGAGCCCCTGCTCCTGCACTTTGCGCCGGAACTCTCGCAGCGCCTGCTCGAACTCCTCCGGATCCTTTACGACGACCTTCAAGCTGTGATCACACCCTTTCTCTGAAGTCTTTGCCGTGCTCCCACCCAGCCGGCAGTGTCCGGCCTGAAAGGAGCGCTAAGCATACCGGAGGCCGGCGCGGTGTGGTCGCTGGAGCGGTGGCGCCCTGCGTTAGGCTTGCTGAGCGGCGATGGCCGAGACTCCTCGAATACGCACCAAGCACGGCGAGCTAAGCCTCGAGGACGTGGCGGCAGTCCTGCCCGGCACGGGCGAGGTCATGCGTTCTGTCAGCCACTGTTTCGCGATGTCCTGGCACGCGGCCAGGGGCGGCAACTGGGATCTGGCCCTCTATTACCTCCGCAGGACGCGCAGCGCGCTCCGAGGGCTGGCGGTGACCAGGCCGAAGTACGGAGACCAGATCGCGGAGTTCGATGCCGACTACCTCGAGCCGCTGTATCGGGCTCAGCTCAGCAGAGACCTCGAGCTCTGCGGAGAACGCTTCGCCGAGGCCGTCGACCAGGCCAACCGCTACCACGTGGACACCGGACACGAGTACATCAGCTGGACGATTCCAGACCGGCCGCCGGAGCCGGGAATGGACCTCTCTTCCGGGTCCGATCGATCCGAGCCGTAGAGGTTTGGCGGCCTACCACGCCGGGACCGGCGTCCCTCAGGCTCGCTGCTGCGCCTCGCCTCCGATCGCGGCCTGCTCGGGGTGGCCTCCCCTGGACAGCGGCACCGCGGCCGTCCGTGACCCTCGCCGCCTGACCACCAGCGTGCCCGCGATCATGTCGTGGAGCGCCTGCTTCTGCGGCGTGAACGCGGCCAGCAGGTAGCCGATCAAGATGGGCAGGGCCGACAGGATCTTCGCGAAGTAGCGAGCGCTTGCCCGCCAGAAGCCCAGCCGGCGGCCGGCGAGGTCGGTGACCATCAGGCCCGTCATGCGCTTCCCCACCGTCCCCTGCCAGGTTGAGCTCTCGAGCCCCGCGAAGTAGAGCCAGGTGAGCACCAGCAGGATCACTAGAGAGGCGAGCTGGACGCCGTTGGCGTCGGTGGGAGCGCTGCCACCCGTCGAGATGAGGGCGATGGCGAGCAGGACCGCTATCAACAGCGACACCACCAGGCAGCTCAACAGCACGAACACCAGGTCGATGGCGAAGGCGGCCAGCCGGCGCCAGAAGCCGGCGTAGGGCAGGCCTCCCTGGAGCGCGGTCTGCTCGGACGGACCGCCTGACACCGCAGGCGCGGTCGGGTGCGTCCAGACCGGAGGGGGACCCTGGTCCGGCGACGAAGCCTCCCCGTAACCGACAGAGGGGGGCGCCGGCGGAGCCGCCAGGGGGACCGCCGAACGAGCCGCAGCCGCCGCCTCGGCGCTGCCTCCGCCCCTCTGCAGGCTGTCGATCGCCGCATGGGTGGCGCGATGCAGGCGCTCCGGGTCGCCCCCCACCTCGCGGCGAGCCCAGTCGTACCACTCGGCATAGGAACGCCGAAGCGGCGGCACCTGGCTCGCCAGCATCAGGCTCTGGCCGGCCTGGCTGCGGCGGGCGGCTCTGATCGCGCTGGGACGGTCAGCGCCGTCCGCCAGGGCTTCCATCGCGGCCTGCGCTGCGCCGTGGCAGACCCGGTTGTCGGTGCTGATCTCGCGCTTGGCCCAGACGTACCACTCCGCAAACTCCTGGTCCGGGCTGCGCTGCGGCTCTGCCATCGCCCCAAGGTTATGACGTAGAGCACCTTAGGTCGCCGCCGGCATCATGTCAGGGCTGGCCGGCCGGCCTCCGGCGGCGCTCAAACCGCGCTCGGAATGGCGCCGCGCTCCCGCGCGCTGGGGCGGAACGGACCGGTCTGGCTGTGCTTGTGCCGAACCTAAAGCAGGCGGCGGCGCCGGTGGCCGCCCCTGGCGGTGACCAGCCGAAGGATGGCCAGCACGATCACCGCACCGACGAAGGCCAGGATGATCTGACCCAGCAGCGTGCCCGCGGCAACCCCGAGCGGTCCCAGGATGTACGCGGAGATCAGGCCGCCAAGGAGGAAGGTCCCGACCAGCGCGCCCAGGATCCCGACCAGTATGTCCCCGAGCAGTCCGTAGCCGTGGCCGCTCACCAGGTGGCTGGCGAGGAAGCCGGCAACCAGGCCCACCAGGATCGCGATCAGGAGATGATCCATGACTCCCTCCCAGTCCCCACAGTTCGGGGTCAATAAATTGTGATAGGCATGGTATCAGCGAAGCGGTCCGCTGGCAACGACCATGGGATGTGCCGGCGGGTGGCAAGCTTCGATCCCGGGTGCCGGATCGCCACGCCCTGGGCAGTTGCGAAGTGCGGCGGCAACCGTCAGAATCCGTGCGCCTATCGAGCATGGCCGATATCGTCGTCGCCTTA
>JALYYF010000521.1 GCA_030946725.1 Candidatus Dormiibacterota bacterium | reverse complement strand
ACCGTGGCGGAGGCCCTGGCTGCCAGCACCGACGGTCAGCCCACGGTGGCGGCCGGCAATCGGGGCGACGTCGTCCTCCTGGATGACGACCCCCTGCGAGCCTTTCGAGACTCCGCGGCCGTGGCCGGACACCTGCGAGCGATGCGCGTGGCCGCCACTCTCGTGGCCGGGCGTCTGACCCACATCGCGATCTGATCACCCGGCTGGAGAACCTCCAAATAGACGCGCTGCTGGAGAACGGCTGCGAAGATGCCTGGCTGCGCCAGTTTCGCCGCCAGGCTGCCGTGGCGACCGGCGTCAGTTCAGGAGTCGATGTTCGGAATCTTTCCCTGCGCCTGCATAGCGGCGTGCACCGAGGCACTGCCCGTTCACCTCTGTAAAGCGTCGCCCTGGAGCGACCCCTGCCGCTAACATCGAGTGAGCACATTGATGAGGATGATCGATGGCACCGACCACAGCCCGGCCGACGACATCGTGTACAACCTGGTCAGCGTCCAGTATCACGCTCTCAAGGCCACTCAGGCATGACGCATACATAGAGGACGCCGCGGGTCACGACGACGTCCAGTCCTTTTCAGGCAATGCGCCGAGCAGGACGCCGAGCGTGCAGTGAAGTGCCATGAGCTGCTCGGCAAGATCACCGGCGGTGGAGGCCTCTGACGATCAGAGGCTGACAGTCGCCGGCACACATGGTGGGTTCTGGTCCTGGGACTCTCCGCAGAAGATCAGCTGCACAGGCACGCTGCCGAAAACTTCACCGTTCCTGTTCACAGAATACGCGCTGCTCGGGCGCGGTCCGAATTCAGGCTCGGCTCCACAGGTCCCTCCATCATGCCCCTCCTGCCAGCGCCTTCAACGAGCGCTCGGCGTGTTTCAGCCGGTCGCGACTGTTCCCGCCGCGAGTACGCTTGGCAGCAGTTGATGCTGCCACACCCCCGAGCCTGTCCGGAGGACAAACAGCGAGGCGCTCGTAGGCTGATGTCATGAGCAAGCCGGCCATACTCACGGTCGACGACGACCCAATGGTTTCCGCGGCGATCACCCGCGACATGCGCAGCCGGTACGGCGCCGACTACCGCATCGTTCGCGCGACCTCTGGGCCGGAGGCGCTGGCCGTCCTGACGAAGCTCGCCCTGCGCGACCAGCCGGTTGCGCTGATCGCCGCCGACCAGCGGATGCCGCAGATGACGGGGATACAGATGCTCGGACAGGCGCGCACCCATGCACCGAATGCGAAGTACGTGCTGCTGACCGCCTACGCGGACACAGACGTCGCCATCAAGGCGATAAACGAGATCGGCCTCGACTATTACCTCCTCAAGCCGTGGGACCCTCCCGATGAGCGGCTCTATCCCGTCATCGATGACCTGCTGGGCGATTGGCGGCGGGCCAACCCCGACCACACATCCGACGTGCGCGTGGTCGGGCACCGGTGGTCCGAGCGCACCCACGACATCAAGAGGTTCCTGGCCAGCAACCACGTGCCCTACCACTGGTACGACGTGGAGCGCGACGCCGAGGCCCAGCGGCTGCGCGACCTCGCCGGCGCGGCGCCGGCCGATCTCCCGCTCGTGCTCGTCCCCGACGGCGACACGCTTCGCTCGCCTTCGACGCTCGATCTCGCCGGTGCGCTCGGGCTGCGCACCAGCGCCGGGCAGCCGCTGTACGACGTATGCATCGTTGGCGGCGGCCCGGCCGGCCTGGCGGCGGCGATGTATGCGGCCTCGGAGGGCCTGAGCACCGTCGTCGTGGAGCGCGAGGCGCCGGGAGGCCAGGCAGGCCAGAGCTCCGCGATCGAGAACTACCTCGGGTTCCCGAAGGGACTGACCGGATCCGACCTCGCCCTGCGCGCCATCGCCCAGGTCACCCGCTTCGGCGCCGAGATGGTCCTGGCGCGCGACGTCGTCGGCTTCGAGAGCCGTGGGCCCGTGCGCGCCGTGCTCTTCGAGGGCTCGGGGGAGATCGAGGCACGCGCGCTGGTCGCGGCGACAGGCGTGTCCTACCGGCGCGTGGGGGCGGCGGGGATCGACGAGCTGATCGGACGTGGGGTCTACTACGGCGTGAGCGCCGGCGAGGCGAGCCAGTGCCAGGGCGACGACGTATACATCATCGGTGCGGCCAACTCGGCCGCCCAGGCCGGGCTCAACCTCGCCCGCTTCGCGAAACGCGTGGTGCTGGTGGTCCGGGCCGCGACGCTCAAGGACACGATGTCCCACTACCTGATCGAGAGGATCGCTACCACGCCCAACATCGAGGTGCGCTACGGCTGCGAGGTGGTGGCCGCCCGAGGCGATGGCCACCTCGAGGTGCTGACGCTCGCCGACAGGATCTCCGGCGTCACGGAGGAGGTGCCGGCGGGCTGGCTGTTCATCTTCATCGGAGCCTCGCCCCGCACCGAATGGCTGGGACCCCAGGTGGTCCGCGACGAGAGAGGCTTTGTCGTGACCGGCCAGGACCTGCTGGGCCCCGGCAACGCCGGTCGCTGGCCGCTGACTCGTCCCCCCTTCGCCCTCGAGACCAGCGTCCCGGGCGTGTTCGCCGCCGGTGACGTCAGGCTCGACTCCATGAAGCGGGTCGCCTCCGCCGTCGGTGAGGGGGCGATGTCGATCTACCTCGTGCACCGCTACCTGGCCACGACCTGATGCGGGTCGAAGAGCTCCGCTCGCTCAGCATCTTCGAGGGGGTGACGGACGACCAGCTTGCGGAGCTGATCGAGGGCGGTACTGAGGTGCGCGTCGAGCCAGGGGTCGACCTGTTCCGGCAGGGCGAGCACGCGGACTTCTGGTGGGTGCTCGTCGAGGGCGCCATCGACCTGGTGCGTCGGGTGGGCCGGGAGGACACCGTGGTGGGGCGGCTGGACCGGCCGGGCCGCTGGGCGGGAGGCTTCCGCGCATGGGACGAGCACGGCGTCTACCTCGCGACGGGGCGGGGAAGCACGGGGGGGAGGGTGCTCCGGGTGCCGGCCGAGGTGCTGCGCGAGCTCACCAACGCCTGGTTTCCCCTCGGCGGTCACCTGATCAGGGGCCTGTACGGCACGGCGCGCTCCATCGAGTCGACGGCACGGCAGCGCGAGTCCCTCGTCACCCTGGGCAGGCTGTCCGCCGGCCTGGCTCACGAGATCAACAACCCGTC
>JALYYF010000095.1 GCA_030946725.1 Candidatus Dormiibacterota bacterium | reverse complement strand
CCAGGAGGACGGCGATGCCGGTGAGGACGGCGGCCGCGATCAGCGCCACCACCGCGGGAGCCACCGACGGCCCCAGGTTGGCTTCCAGCTGCCTGATGAAGCCGGGGCTGAAGAACTCCTCCTGCGGTACCGAGGGGTCGTATACGGGGGTGAGCACGACGCTTACCGAAGGCCGTACGGCAGCGGGAAGCGGTTCGTCAGGTCCAGGGTCCTCTCGCGGATGGCGTCGAGCGCAGCGTCGCCGCTTTCCCGCGCCAGGGCCTCCAGAAAATCCGCGAGGCAGTCCGCGATCTCGAGCATCTCCGCCTCCCCCATGCCGCGGGTGGTGACGCTCGGAGTGCCGAGGCGCGCCCCGCTGGGGTTGAACTTGGAGGCCTCGTCGTAGGGGATCGCGTTGCTGTTGAGGGTGATGCCGACCCGGTCGGCGGCCGCCTGCACCTGCCTGCCCTTGAGTCCGAGCGGCCTCAAGTCGACCAGCATCAGGTGATTGTCGGTGCCACCGGTCGTCAGCCGGAGGCCGCGCTGGGTGAGCCGGCCGGCCATGGCTCGCGCGTTGTCCACGACCCTGCGCGCATAGTCTTTGAACTCCGGCTTCAGGGCTTCCCCGAAGCAGACCGCCTTGGCGGCGATGGCGTGCATCAGAGGGCCGCCCTGAGTACCCGGGAAGACGGCGGAGTCCAGCGGCTTGCGCCACCTCTCCTCGTCCGCGGCCAGGATGAGGCCGCCCCAGGCGCCGCGAAGCGTCTTCTGCGTGGTGCTGGTCACGACGTGCGAGTCCCCGATCGGCGACGGATAGACGTCCCCGGCGACCAGGCCCGCGAAGTGCGCCATGTCCGTGACCATGACAGCGCCCACGGAGTCGGCGATCTGCCGCATGCGCCCGAAGTCGATCCGGCGCGGGTAGGCGGAGTAGCCGACCATCAGCATCTTGGGGCGGACCTCTTCGGCCTGCCTCTGGACCACGTCGTAGTCGATCAGCTCGGTCTCCCGGTCAACCGAGTAGGGGTGGATCTCGTAGAGCTTGCCGCTGAAGTTGGCGGGGCTGCCGTGCGTCAGGTGGCCGCCGGCGGAGAGGTCCATACCCATCACCCGGTCGCCTGGCTGGCAGATGGCGGCGTAGACCGCGGCGTTGGCCTGGCTCCCGGCGTGGGGCTGGACGTTCACGTAGGCCGCCCCGAAGAGCCGCGACGCGCGCTCTTGAGCAAGCGTCTCGATCTCGTCCATCACCTCGCATCCGCCGTAGTAGCGGCGGCCGGGATAGCCCTCGGAGTACTTGTTGGTGAGCAGCGTGCCGAGCGCTTCCAGGATGGCGGGACTGGCCAGGTTCTCGGACGGGATCAGCTCAAGGGTCTGGCTCTGCCGTCTGTACTCCTTCCGGATCAGCTCCGCGACCTCCGGGTCGGCTTGGTCCAGGACTTGAAATGTCATGGTGGTGGTGGGGCTGGAGGCCATGGACACGAATGCTAGCCATGTGGTCGGCGTTCCGCGCCGGCCGACTCGACGGGGTGCGCCCGCTCAACGTCCCAGGAGATCTGCGGCGGGAACGGCGCCCTCCCGAAGCACGCGCGGCTCCCCGGCGGAAAGATCCAGAACGGTGCTCGGAACGCCGCCCGGGCTGCGGCCACCGTCGAGAACGGCGGCCACGCCCCTGACCCAGGCGGCTTCCAGTGCCGTCTGAGCCGGCTGCTGGCCGCTCAGGTTGGCGCTGGTGGTCGCGAGGCCGGTGGTGGCGGCCCGCAGCAGGGCGAGCGCGGGCGCGTGGCCCGGCACGCGTACGCCGAGCGTTCGCGGGCGACCGGCCACCAGGGGCGGCCGTAGCGATGGAGCCGCCGGCAGCACCAGAGTCAGGGGGCCGGGCCACCAGCGCTCCATGTAGCTCCTGGCGCGCTCGTCGGCCACCGCCCAGTCCTGGACGGCCCCGCCGTCGGCCAGCATGAGCACCAGCGGCTGGCTCAGCGAGCGGCCCTTGAGCTCGTAGATCCGCCGGACGGCGGCCTGGTTGGACGCCAGGGCGGCCAGGCCATACACGGTGTCGGTGGGAAAGGCTATGACCTCGCCGGCCCGAAGAAGTTCGATCGCCCGCTTGATCCCGGACTCGCTTGCAGGGAGAATGTCCGCTCGGAACGCAGTGGGGGGGTTCGGCATTGAGACCAAAATCCCATATCGGCCGAGGCCGCGATGTCACATGCTTCGTCTTCGGAAACGCACGGATGATGGTCGACACCCTGGAGCAGCGGCACGCACGGTGCGTCTGATCCGGCTTCCCCTCCTGCTGGGCGCGCTCGTCCTGGCGGCACCCACCACGGCCTACGCGGTCGCCCCGACTCTTTCCACGGTGACAACCCTCAGCTCGGCGGTCTCGCCGGCCGGCGAAGGCGACCCCATCACGCTGACCGCGGTCGTGGACGGCCCGGGCTGGCCGGGGGGCAGCGTCACCTTCTCGGACTACGAGCTGGGCGCCCTCCAGTCCGCCCCCGTCCAGGCAGGTAAGGCGACCGCAGTCCTCCCGCCCATGGCGCCCGGCCTCCACCTCCTCAGCGCCGACTACTCGGGCGACGGCTACTTCGCACCCAGCGCGGCCAGGCTCACGCAGCGCGTCGGGCCACCGGTGTCCTCGACCGTGGTGATCGGGGCGGACCACAACCCGACCTCACCTGGCCAGGGCGTGACGCTCACGGCCAGCCTCCAGAGCTCCAGCGGTTACGGGATGGCGTCTGGCACCGTGACCCTGATGGAAGGCGGAAACCAGATGGCGACTCTTCCCCTGTCGCTGCTCGCCGCTCCCGCCGGACGCGGCGGCACGCCTGACCAGGTCTCGTTCGCCGCAGCCCTCCCGGCTGGCGTGCACTCCATCACCGCCGTTTACAGCGGTGACGGCAACCTTTCCGGAGGCTCCTCGACCACCTGGACTGAGGTGGTCGGCGAGAGGGTCGCCACCACGACGACCCTGGTCCCCCCGGCGAACCCCTCACTGGGCGGGCAGCCGGCGACCCTCACCGCCACCGTGGCTCCCTCGACCCCCGCCTCGAAGCTGCCGTCGGGCACGCTGACCTTCCGGGACGGCGGCACTGTGCTGGGCCGCGCCTCTCTGGCAGCCGGCGCCGGAAGCCTCGCGGTGTCGTTGCTGGATGCGGGCGCTCACGCACTGACCGTCGCCTATAGCGGGGACGGCGACTTCCTCGCCAGCACCTCGGCACCGCTCGCGCTACAGATCCTGGGAGTTGGCGGCGGCCCGACGCCCACGGCGACCGCCCTGGCGGCCGGGCCGAATCCGGTCAGCTTTGGGCAGCCGGTGACCTTCAAGGTGTCGGTGGCGGCGGTCTCCAGGACGGAGTCGCCGGGCGGCAGCGTCTACTTCGCCGACGAGTCCGGCTCGGTCCTGGGGAGCGCCACCCTGGATTCAAGCGGCCAGGCCCTCTTGACCACGTCCACCGTCTCTCCCGGGCCGCATCGCATCAAGGCCGTCTACGCCGGTGGCAACCGCTTCGCGCACAGCTCCTCGGACGTCTTCGAACTGAGCGTCGAGCGGGCGCAGGCCTCGATCTCCGCGCTCTCCGGGGCGAGTCCGTCCGGAGCCCAGGTTGTCAGCGCGGGCGTGGCCGTGAGCGGTCAGCCGGGGGCCCCGCCCGCTGGCTCGGTCACCTTCGTGGAACAGGGCGCGGTGATCGGAACGGTGTCCGTCGGCGACCAGGGCAGAGCGCAGCTTGACCTGGCCGGCCTGGCGGCCGGTCTCCATCGCGTGATCGCGGTCTACAACGGGGACGGGAACTACGCCAGCGTCAGCGCCTCCTTCACAGTGCTGGTCCCTGGTCCGGTCGCAACCGGCACGTCCGTCAAGGCCAACCAGTCACGGGTGCTGCCATCGCGCGACCTGACCCTCACGGCGACCGTGGCGGCCACCTCGCCCGCCGGCGAAACGCCGGCCGGGTCGATAACCTTCAAGGAGGGTGACGAGGTGCTCGGAACCGGCCCCCTGGACGGCCAGGGAAGCGCCGTCCTCGAGCTCCCCGCCCTTTCCCCGGGCACACACACGATCGTCGCCAGCTTCCCCGGCAGCGGCTCCCTGGGCCCCAGCACCGGCACCGTCACGGTTCAGGTCCTGACCACCGACGACCCCGCCTCCGAAGGCGGCTAGCGGCAAAGGAATGAAATCTCCCTCCCCCTTGCGGGGAGGGTAGGGAGGGGGTACTCCCCCGCCTTCAACCGAAGCTCAAGCACGCCTCCGGCTTCTGCCTCACGCAGAACAGATCCCAAAAAGCCCGGAGCACGCGGTCTGATTGATCGAGACCCCCTCCCTTGCCCTCCCCGCAAGCAAGGGGGAGGGAGAAGAAGGCATGGGCTAACCGGCGAGGGTGGCTTCCAGGACTCTCACGTGGCCCTGCAGGTCGCGGTGGAAGCGGTGGGTGGCGTAGGGCGACAGCTCCTCCGCGACGGCGTCTGCTATTCCGGGGTCGAGCTCGAGCAGGACGGCGCCGCCGGCGGACAGGTGTCCGGGCGCCTGGCGCAGCAGCCGCCGGAGCAGGACTGCCCCGCCTTCGGGTGCGAAGAGTGCGTGCCCTGGTTGCGCCACGACCTCCGGCGGCAGCTCGCTGCCCTCCGGCACGTAGGGCAGGTTGGCGCAGATCAGGTCCAGGTTGGCGGGAAGGGGTTCCAGGAGGTCTCCCCGGAGGAGCCTGACGCGGGATTCCAGCCCATGCGCCGTCACGTTGCGCCGCGCGACCTCCAGCGCGGCAGCGTCGTCGTCTGAAGCCCACAGCTCCAGCTCGGGGACGTAGTGGGCGATCGCCACGGCGATGCAGCCGCTGCCGGTGCCGACGTCGGCGACTCGAAGCGTTCGTCCCCGCTCCCGGGCCACGGCGATGGCTCGAAGCACCAGCACCTCCGTGTCCGGGTTGGGCACCAGAACGTCCGGATTGACCTCGAAGTCCAGCTTCATGAACTCCTTGTGCCCCAGCAGGTAGGCGACCGGCTCGCCGGCCCCCCGCCGAGCAATCAGCGCCCGGTAGGCGGCCAGCTCCGGCTCTTCCAGGGGCCTCTCGAACTGGAGGTAGAGGTCGAGTCGCCGGAGCCTCAGCGCGTGCGCCAGCAGCAGCTCGGCGTCCAGCCGCGCCGACGCGGCGCCGTGGGAGGCGAGATAGCCCGTCGCACGCCGCAGGACCTCCAGGAGCCGCAGCTCCTCGGCCTTACCGGTCGCCGTGTTCGCCGTTGAGGTGCTGCTCGCGGTCTTCCGCCGCGAGCAGGGTGATCAGCTCATCGAGCTCGCCGGCCAGGATGCGGTCGAGCTTGTAGAGGGTGACGTTGATGCGGTGGTCGGTGACCCGGTTCTCCTTGAAGTTGTACGTCCGGATCTTGTCCGAGCGGTTCCCGCTGCGCACCATCGTCCGCCTCTGGGCGTCCTGGGCGGCATGCTGCTCGGCCAGCTTGCGCTCGTAGAGCCTGGTGCGAAGCACTCGCAGCGCCTTCTCCCGGTTCTTCAGCTGTGACTTCTCGTCCTGGATCGAGACGACCATCCCGGTGGGCAGGTGCGTGATCCGGATCGCCGAATAGGTGGTGTTCACGCTCTGGCCGCCCGGACCGGTCGAGGTCGACGTCTCGATCTTCAGGTCTTTGTCCGGAAGCTGGACCTCGACCTCGTCGGCCTCGGGCATGACGGCGACGGTCGCCGCGGAAGTGTGTATGCGGCCCTGGCTCTCCGTCTCAGGGACCCGCTGGACGCGGTGCACCCCGCCCTCGAACTTGAGGTGGGAGTAGGCGCCGGAACCGCGGACCTCGAACTCGATCCGGTCGAATCCACCGATCCCGGTCTCCTGGGCGTCGACGACCTCCACCTTCCAGCCCTTGGACTCCGCCCATCGGGAGTACATCCGGAAGAGGTCGGCCGCGAACAGTGCGGCCTCCTGTCCGCCCTCGGCGCCCTGGATCTCGACCACGACGTCCCTGTCGTCGTTGGGGTCCTTGGGAATCAGCAGGACGCGGAGCCTCTCCTCGAAGTCGGCCAGCCGCTGCTGCGCCTCGTGCTCCTCAGCGCGGAGGTACTCCTGCATCTCGGCGTCGCGCTCCTGCCGCTGCATCTGGCGGGCCTCCTCGAGCTCGTCCAGAGACTGCCGGTACCCGTCGTAGGTGTTGACGAGCTCGTCGAGCACCCGAAGCTCGCGGCCGTACTGGGCCACCTTCTGCTGGTCGCTCAGGACCTCGGGCCGGGTCATCTGCTCCTGGAGCTCCCGGTGGCGGCGAACGATCGCCTCCATCCTGTCGATCACGCGGCTCGGGCCTCCTCCCCCTCCCGCGCCGCATTGAACGCGACGATCGCCACCTCCAGCATCTCGTCCTCCGGCTGCCGCGTCGTGAACTTCTGCGTGTACAGGACCGGCAGCAGGAGCACGCGGACCACCGGATTCTCCCGGTGCCGGGCCATCAGCCGGATCAGCTCGTAGGAGACGCCGGCGATCACCGGTACGCCGACCAGGCGCGAGACCACCAGCCAGAACCAGTTGGGGTGGAAGACGGCCACCAGGCTGAAGATCAGCACGCTGACCACCACCACCACGACCAGGAAGCCGGTCCCGCAGCGAGGATGGAGCATGCTGGCTCGACGCACAGACGGCACGTCGACCGCCCAGCCGGCTTCGAAGGCGTTGATCGTCTTGTGCTCGGCCCCGTGGTACTGGAACACCCTGCGGACGTCCTTGAGCATGGCGATCAACCAGAGGTAGCCGAGGACCAGCGCCACCCGGATCGCGCCTTCCACCAGCACGAACCCGAAGGAGCCGGAGCGGCGGACGGCGAACCCCGCGCCCAGCAGCGGCAGGCCGATGAACAGGATCGTGGTGAAGGTCAGGGCAACGGCCATCGAGACGGCGATCTCGCGCTTGCCGATCTGAATGTCCTGGTCACCCGCGTTGACGCCGGCCGACCAGATCAAGGTCTTCATGCCCAGGTGCATCTGCTCGGCCAGCAGCGCGAGGCCCCGAAGGAAGGGCAGCTTCCAAAACTTGCTCGTGTACAGCTTCGCTCGGAGCTCTCCCCTCTCGACCCTGATCTCACGGCTGCTGGGGACCCGAACGGCGACCGCGTAGTGGTTGCGGCCGCGCATCATCACGCCCTCGATCACCGCCTGCCCGCCGTAGAAGAAGCCGTCCTTCTCGGTTCGGATGGCCTGCGGAGCCGCCGCCTCGTCCGGCAGTGGCATCAGGCGAAGCGG
Source organism: Candidatus Dormiibacterota bacterium (assembly GCA_030946725.1). Classification (GTDB taxonomy): domain Bacteria; phylum Chloroflexota; class Dormibacteria; order Dormibacterales; family Dormibacteraceae; genus Nephthysia. Next base: position 164 of record JALYYF010000095.1, on the reverse strand, counting down.
CTCCGGGTCAGGGTGCGCGTCAGGGAAGCGGCGGGAGGCCCCGGCCGCGCTGTCACCGGCCGGCTTTGGCCGCGCGCTTCCGGAAGCGCTCGACCTGGCCGCCGGTGTCCACGATCCGCTGCTGGCCCGTGTAGAAGGGATGGCAGGCGGCGCAGACCTCCGTG
>JALYYF010000502.1 GCA_030946725.1 Candidatus Dormiibacterota bacterium | reverse complement strand
AGTATCACGAGCCGGCGGGCGAATGCGCTCCGTGCCACGGCCACGCCCTGTCGCTGGCCGCCGGAAAGCGTTTCGACGTTCTGCCGCATCGACCGTATGCCGATCTTGAGGTTGCGCATGTGCGCCTCCGACTCGGCCACCATGCGCGGTTTGTCGAGCATCCGAAACACTGAGCCGAGCGGACCCGAGCGCCGGATCTCGCGACCGAGAAAGAGGTTGTCCGCTATCGGAAGTGCGGGCGCCACCGCCAGGTCCTGGTAGACGGTCTCTATCCCGTGGTGGCGTGCGTCCAGTGGACCCGTGAACTTGATGGGCTTGCCGTCGAGGAAGATCTGGCCCTCGTCCGGGATGACAGCTCCGGACAGCGCCTTGATGAGCGTCGACTTGCCGGCGCCGTTGTCACCGATCACCGCCAGGATCTCTCCGGGCAGCAGGTCGAAGTCGGCACCCTCCATGGCTGTGACGTGCCCGTACCGCTTGACGAGCCCGCGCGCCTCGAGGACGGGAGTGCGCCCGTCGGGCTTTTCGTCGCTCACCGCTGCCTCCTTCGCGCGAACTGGTCGGCGGTGACGGCGAGGATGACCAGGACGCCGGTGATCAGCACCTGGTAGATCGAGGCCACACCCATGAGCTGCAGCCCATTGCGGATGACGCCAATGACAAGGGCGCCGAGCAGCGTTCCGACCACGCTGCCGCGGCCTCCGAAAAGGCTGGTGCCGCCCAGCACGACGGCCGTGATGCTGTCCAGGTTGTCCGTCTGCCCCGCGTTGGGGTCACCCACGCCGGTCCGGGCGACCAGCAGCAGGGCCGCTACGCCGTAGATAAGCCCCGCCACCGCGTAGACGCCGAGGAGCAGGCGGTCGACCCTGATTCCTGTCAGCCGGGCGGCTTCAGGGTTGTTGCCGAGCGCATAGATGTGGCGGCCGACCGCCGTCTGCTTCAGGACGTACCAGACCACGGCGAAGAGGATGAGCATCAGCACGGAGCCGTAGGTGATGTCGGTCTGGCCGATTGAGAAGGTGTTGCCGAAGTACGTCATCGCCGCGGGGACCTTGGTGACGGTCTGGTCCTTGGAGTAGATGTGCGTCAACGCGAAGGCGATGTTCAGGGTGCCCAGGGTCACGATGAAGGGCGGCAGCTTGATGCCGGTCACCAAGCCGCCGTTTATGGCCCCGAAAGCCGCGCACGCCAGCAGGCCCAGCAGGATGGCGAGGAAGGGATTCACCCCCGCCGCGACCGCCAGCTTGGTCATGACGATGTTGCCCAGGGCCATCACCGCCCCGTTGGAGAGGTCGATGCCGGCGGTGAGGATCACCAGCGTCTGGCCGATTGCCAGCGTGCCCACCACCATGACCTGCTGCACGACGAGCGACAGGTTGCTGCCGGTGAGGAACCGGTCCGACTCGAAGGTGAAGAACGCGCCCGCTATCACCAGCACGATCACGGGTCCCAGCGTCGAAAGCTGTCCCAGGGCCCACGAACCGATCGACTGGGCTCGCTGACCGGGTTTTGGCCGCAGGTCCTCGGGCGTTACCGCGGTGCTCATGGCTCGTCTCCGTTCCGGAGGATCATCTTTGACTAACCCCAGCAGTTGGCGAGACCGTAGGCGGTGTCCTTGGAATCGATGCCTGGTTGCGGCTTGTCGGTGATCAGGGTGACTCCCGTGTCCGTGTAGCCGGAGACCTTGTGGCCTGTCTTCGCAAAGTCGACCACCGCGTCCACGCCAAGCACCGCCATCTTCAACGGGTACTGCTGGGAGGTGGCCGCGAACTTGCCGTCCTTGACCGACTGAACCCCACTGACGCAGCCGCCGTCGACGGAGACGATCATGACGTTGTTCTCCTTGCCGGCCGCCTTGATCGCGGTGTAGGCGCCGAGCCCCGACGGCTCATTGATCGAGTAGACGAGGTTGATGTTGGGATCCTTCTGGAGGCAGGTCTCCATCGCCGTCTGGCCCTTGGCCTGGTTGCCCAGCGTGTCCTGCTGGCAGACGATGCGCGGATCGTTGTTCTGGATTCCGAAGCCGGATGTGAAGCCGTTGTGACGCAGCACGCCGACGCTGATTCCCGGAGCCAGGTCGAGCGTCGCGATTTTGACGGGCTTGTCTCCCTCGACCGCCTTGGCGTACTTGCCGATCAGCTCTCCGGCCTTCATGTTGTCGGTCGCAAAGAGTGCGTCGACGGCGCTCTGGGGTTCGGTCGGCGTGTCCAGCGCGATGACCAGCACGCCTTTGCTGCGCGCCTTCTCGATGGCGGGGACGATGGCCTTGGTGTCACCAGGTGTGATCAGGATGCCCTTGACGCCCTGGGCCACCATGTTCTCGATCGCCGTCTGCTGGCTCGCATTGTCCGTGTCGAATTTGCCGGCCGCCGTCGAGAGCTTGGCGCCTTTGGCAGCGGCCTCCTTAGACGCCCCTTCCTTCATCTTCACGAAGAAGGGGTTGGTCTCCGTCTTCGTGATCAGCCCGACCTGGATCGACTGACTGGATGAGCTGGATGACCCCTGGCCTCCGCAGGCCGCGGCCAGCAGCATCAGGGCAAATGCGGTGGCGATTCCTCGAACACTCGCTGGAGCCCGCTGGATCCCCCGCATGCGAGCGCTGCTCGTCGACAACCGTTTCGCTGGAAACAACTCGGCGTGCCCTCCCGGGCGGCAGCCTCGGAAAAGGCCGAACCACCCCTGTGCAACCTGTGGCCGCTGGCAATGTCCCGCGGGACGACGCAGGTAAATATAGGCGCGCGTAGGCGGTTGCGCAAGCCTTCACAGTCGCGCGGCGGACCGTTTGAGGGCTGGCCGAGCAGCAGATTGATGTGAGACTCCACCGCTGGGGACCAGCTCCGAACGTGCCGCGCTGATGCGATCCGACGGCGACGGGGAATCGTCGTCGCGTGAACCGGAGGCCTCCGGGGCGACCCCTCCCCACCCTCCCCGCAAGGGGGAGGGAACTAATCGAATGCTCTAATCGAGACGTGACTGGGGAAGTCGGATTCACCGGCCGTCTGACTTGTCACTTCCCAGCCACTCCCAACATCACTCTGCGGAAGGGGGCTGCGGGGGAAACCTGTTTCCCCCGCACGTTCATGTGTCGCGGGCGGTGCGTGTGCCGACCACGTAGAGGACGGGGACCACGGCCAGCGAGAGTACGGCCACGGCCAGTACCGCGTGCCACCAGTCTGACTTGCTGAAGAGCTGGCTGGAGAAGGGGTTGGTGAAGACCGTCCACATACCGAAGAGGCTGGAGATGGCTCCGATCACCGAACAGACCCAGAAGACCGACGGGTGCGCGATCTTCCGCTCCTGGAAGACGTCTGAGAACTTGCGGATGATATAGAGGATGTCCACGAAGAGGAACACCATCGAAACGCACCAGATCACCGTGATGGCGGCCTGGAAGACGAGATATACGCGGCTGCTGAGATCCGCGGAGTTGCCGCCGGCCACGGCCGGAAAGACCATGAAGGTGATCACCGCGATGACGCCCGCCAGCACCGCCTGGATGACGATCGCCACATACGGCACCCGGTTGCGATTGACACGGCTCACGATCGGAGGCATGCGCCTGTCGAGGCCGGAGACGAAGAGCAGGCGCGCGAATGAGTAGCTGTAGACCACGGTGATGAACACGAAGAAGCCGATGAAGATGAGTCCCACCAGCCACTTCATCACTGGCCCCATGGTGGCGTCGACGGGGATGACCAGCGCTGCCAGGTTGCCACCCTGCTTCGGGTCGGCTGCGACCAGTAGAGCCCAGTTGTCGAGCAGGTAGGCGACCATGACGACCACCGAGCCCCAGAGCAGGTAGCGCGTGATCGCCTTGCGGTGCACGATCTCCACGCCCATGTTGAGCGGCACCTCGACGCCGAGCAGGGCCAGGATCACGAACCCGTAGAGGCTCCAGGTGGACGTCGAACTGCCGACGTCCAGAGGGTTGGTGTTGATGCCCTGGAACCAGCCGCCAGGAGCGGCGGTGAACTTGGAGAAGTCGGTGAACGAGTGGTGGCCCTGCAGGAGCCAGAGCACGCCGGAGAGTCCGACGACGAGGATCGCCAGCCCGTAGAGGACGAAGATCACGTTGACCGCGTTCTGGGTCAGGCGGAAGCGGAGGGACGCAATGAGAGCGGCGACCACGATCACGGCGAGCAGCACCAGGCCCTGGGCCCAGGGCGCGAAGGTCCAGCCGGTCAGGTACTGCAGCAGCGCGGCGACGACACTTCCGGTCGAGAGCATCACGAGGACGCCAGGCCACCAGGCGGCGAAGCCCGCGAAGAAGCTGAGGAAGGGGCCGAACGCCTTGTGCGTCCAGAGGTAGATCGAGCCCTCCCCGGGGAACAGGAAGCCCAGCTGGCCGGTCACGATGGCGCCCGGCACCAGGAAGGTGATGAAGCCGATCAGCAGCCAGGTGATCGAGACCGGCCCGTTGCCGTAGAAGCCCGGCACGTTGCTGATGAAAAGGACGATGGCGACGAAGATGGCCACCATGTCGAAGGAGTTGAGGACCCTCGGCAGGATGCCTCCGGCAACCCGCTCCGAAGTGAGCTCGGCCCCAACCGTGGACCCGCGCGCGGCGACATCTGCCACTGATCCCTTCCCCCTTGTCTTGAGTTGACAGCGAATTATGACAGAGGACCTGAGTCGGGCCCAGGCAGGCACTCGACGCCCCGGACCCGTGCAGACAATTAGGGCGGCAAAGGCTAGTCTTTAGGCCTCAGTTGCCTTAGCGGCCACCGGGAAGGGAGGGGTGATGGGGTCAAGAAGACTGTCTTTGATGGTCCTGCTGGCGCTCGCCGCGAGCCTGTTCGGGAGCCTGGGCGACGCCGGCGCTCAGGGCGCCCAGCGCTACGAGGGCACGTTCCCGGACGGGGCCAAATACCTCATCGAGGTCCCTCCCAACTGGAACCACACGCTGGTCCTCTACAGCCACGGCTACACCGTCGGCCCGGAGAACCCCGCGCTGGACGTGGGAGACGCTGTAACCGGGGGCTGGCTGCTCACGCACGGATTCGCGCTGGGTGGCTCCTCCTACGCGACCACCGGCTGGGCGCTGGAGCAGGCTTTCCCAGACCAGATCCAGGTCATCGACACCTTCTCCAGGCTGGTCGGGCTGCCCAGGCGGACCATCGCCTGGGGCCACTCGCTCGGCGGCATGATCACCGCCGGGCTCGTCCAGCTCCACCCCGAACGCTTCGCCGGGGCTCTACCCATGTGCGGTGTCGTGGGTGGAAGCGTGGGGACCTGGAACCAGGTCCTGGACAGTGAGTTCGTGTTCAAGACCCTGCTGGCGCCCGGTTCGAGCCTGCAGCTGGTGCGCATCCAGGATCCCACCGCCAACTTGGCCACATCGCTGAGTCTCCTTACGGCGGCCCAGGGAACCGCCGCGGGACGTGCGCGGATCGCCCTGGCTGCGGCCATGGCCGACGTTCCGGGTTGGTTCGACCCGGCCAAGCCGGAACCGGCGCCCAATGACTTTGCGACCCGCGAGGGGAACCAGTACCTGTGGGAGCACGACGTCGACTTCTTCTTCGGGTTCGCGGCTCGGGCCGAGCTTGAGCGGCGTGCCGGTGGAAACCCGTCCTGGAACGCCGGCGTCGACTACCCGCGCGAGCTGCGGCTCTCGATCGGCCTCCCCGAGGTGCTCGCTCTCTACCATGACGCCGGCCTGGACCTCGGAGCGGACCTGAAGGCCCTCCAGCAGGCGGCGCGCTTGCAGGCAGACGCCAACGCGGTCGCCTACCTGCGCCGCAACATCGTCTACAACGGCCGGCTTGGCGAGGTGCCCGTCCTCACCTTGCACACCACGGGTGACGGCCTGGTCCCGGTACAGCACGAGGATGGCTACGCGGACGTGGTTGCGGCGCGAGACCGGTCCGAGCTGCTCCGTCAAGCCTTCGTCCACCGAGCCGGCCACTGCACCTTCACGCCGGCCGAGACGATCGCCGCCTTCCAGGCTCTCCTGCAGCGCGTCGACCGGGGTGAGTGGGGCAACCTCGGCCCCCCCCAGCTCAATGCGCGGGCGTCCAGCCTGGGCTCGCTCTACAACACGGCGCCGCCCGCGTATCTGCGCTTTCGGCCCTCGGAGTTCCTGCGCGAATTCGATGCCCGCGGCGAGCGGACTGACGCGCGCACCGACACGGGGGACGGCGCGGCGGCCTAGAGGTGCGGCCGGAAGACC
>JALYYF010000094.1 GCA_030946725.1 Candidatus Dormiibacterota bacterium | reverse complement strand
GGGGGACCCGGCCCTTCCGAGTGACGCCTCTGCTCTGAGAACTCGGGTTGCTTGCGTGCTTTACTGCACGCGTGCTGCTTTCGGTTCGGGAGGTCAGCATCCGGTTTGGGGGGATCGTCGCCCTTGACCGGGTTTCCTTCGAGGCGGCCGAAGGCTCCGTCGTCGGGCTGATCGGACCCAACGGGGCCGGCAAGACCACGATGTTCAACTGCATCACACGTATCTATGCGCCGAGCGGCGGACAGATCCTGTTCGACGGCCAGGAGCTGCTGCTGGACCGGCCCCACCGCATCATCCGCCGGGGCCTCGCCCGCACTTTCCAGAACGTCGAGCTCTTCGGGCGCATGACGGTTCTCGACAATGTCCTGGTCGGGCTGCACGGCACGACCAGGGCCGGGCCCTTCGACTGGCTCGGCACGGCCGTCGCACTGCCCTGGACCCGGCGTGAGGAGTCGCGTGCCAGGGAAAGGGCGCTCGCGTCCCTCGAAGACGTCGGTCTCTCATCCCTGGCGGACCGGCCGGTGGCCGGGCTGCCCTTCGGGACGCTGAAGGCGATCGAGCTGGCCCGGGCGCTGGTCAGCCGCCCGCGACTGCTGCTCCTGGACGAACCGGCCGGCGGACTCAACCATGAGGAGGTCGCCGCGCTCGGGACACTGCTGAAGCGCCTGCGCCAGGCCTACCGGCTGACGCTCCTGGTGGTCGAGCATCACATGAGCCTGGTCATGGCGATATCCGACCGGGTCGTCGTCCTCGACTTCGGCAGGAAGATCGCCGAGGGCTCTCCGCGCCAGGTTCAGGAGGACCCCAGGGTGATCGAGGCCTACCTGGGCACGGGCGCTTCCACCGGCCGGCCGCGGCGCGCCGCGCAGTGAGCACCACAGCCATCAGCTGCCCGCGGAACCTGATTCCGGGGCACTGAGCCATGGCGCTCCTGGAGCTCCACGGCGTGCAGGCGGCCTACGGGCCGATCAAGGCTCTCCATGGCGTGGACGTGGAGGTGGCGGAGGGGTCGATCGTCGCCCTGCTCGGTGCCAACGGAGCCGGCAAGACGACCACGCTGCGAGCGATCAGCGGCATGGTGAGAACGTCGGGGCAGGTTCGCTTCGACGGCCGCGACATCCTGAACCGCGGGCCGGAGGAGGTGGCCCGTCTCGGCGTCGCCCACGTTCCCGAGGGCAGGGGAACGCTGGCTCAGCTGACCGTCTGGGAGAACCTCCAGATGGGCGCCTACATCCGCCACGACCGCGGAGGGATCAAGCACGATCTGGAGCGCGTGTGCGGCTACTTCCCCTGGATCCGCGAGCGGAGGCAGCAGGTGGCCGCGCTGCTCTCGGGAGGCGAGCAGCAGATGCTGGCGATCGCTCGCGCTCTCATGCTGCGACCGACGCTCCTCCTCCTGGACGAGCCCTCGCTGGGCCTGGCGCCGATCATGGTGCGCGAGATCTTCGGGATCGTGGAGGCCATCAACCGGGAGGAGGGCCTGTCGGTGCTGATCGTCGAGCAGAATGCGAACCTGGCCCTGCAGGTCGCCCGCAGGGCGTACCTGCTCGAGGTCGGTCGTGTCGTACTGGAGGGAGACAGCGATGAGCTCGCGCGCAACGATTCTGTGCGCAGGTCCTACCTGGGTTACTGAGCCCGAACCGTCCAGCGCAAGCCGATGATCCTGGCCTCGGGCTTCATCCAGAGCTTTGCCCAGCAGGTGGTGTCCGGGATCGCCTCCGGTGCCATATACGCCAGCCTCGCGCTCGCGCTGGTCCTCATCTATCGCGCCATGGACGTGGCCAACTTCGCACAGGGCGAGATGGCAATGTTCGCGACCTTCGTGGCCTATTCGCTGATCACCCAGCTGCACCTGCCCTACCTGGTCGCCTTTCTCCTGACCATCCTGATCGCGTTCGCGGGAGGTGTCCTGGTCGAGCGTGTTGTGGTACGGCCGTTCGAGGGCGCTCCTGTGCTGACGCTGGTCATCGTCACGCTCGCGCTCTTCTCCATCTTCAACGGGCTGGCGGGGCTGATCTGGGGCTACGTCTTCAAGACGCTGGAGAGCCCCTTTCCGGCCCGTTCCATCCAGTTCCAGGGCGTCTTCATCGGCATCCAGGACCTCGGCGTGATCGGGGTGACCCTGGCCGTGCTGATCGTCGTCTTCGTCTTCTTCCGCTACACCAGGCTGGGACTGGCGATGCGCGCCGCCGCGCTCTACCCGGAGTCGAGCCGGCTGCTCGGCGTGCGCACCAGCCGCATGCTCGCGATCGGCTGGGGACTGGCCGCGGCGGTCGGAGCGGTCTCGGGCATGATGATCGCCCCCATCGTGTTCCTCGACCCGAACATGATGCAGCCGGTCCTGCTCTTCGCCTTTGCCGCCGCCGTGCTCGGCGGCATCGAGAGCCCGCTGGGAGCCGTGGTGGGCGGCGTCCTGGTCGGCGTCCTGCTGGCCCTGGTGGGCACCTACCTGCCTGGCGGGCAGAACCTCAGGATCCCATTCGGCCTCGTCCTGATCGTTGCCGTGCTGCTGCTGCGGCCGGAGGGGATCCTTGGCCGCCGGCAGGCCCGGCGAGTATGAGGCTCCCCGGCGTCTCTGCCGGCAGCCTCCGGGTGTCTTCCATCGTGCTGGTTCTGTTGGCCGTCCTCGTGCTGGTCGGCGTGCCGATGGCCACGGACAGCTTTCAGACCTTTCAGTTCGCCAACGTGGCCGTCTTCGTGGTCGCCATCATCGGGCTCAACCTACTGACCGGCTACAGCGGCCAGATCTCGCTTGGAAACGGCGCCTTCATGGCGGTCGGCGGTTATACGACGGCCCTGCTCGTCAACCGCCTCGGAGTCCCCTATGGCCTGACCATCCCGGTTGGAGCGCTGCTGGCGGCCGCGGCGGGCGTGCTGATCGGCATCCCGGCCCTCCGGCTGCGCGGCATCTACCTGGCTCTGGCCACCTTCGCCCTGGCCCTCTCGGTGACACCGGTTCTCAACAACTTCGACAGCTTCACCGGGGGCCACAACGGCATCAATCTCAGGCCGGCGGCGCCTCCCCTGGGGCTCGACCTGAGCAACGA
>JALYYF010000479.1 GCA_030946725.1 Candidatus Dormiibacterota bacterium | reverse complement strand
CTGCAGCGATCCAACCAGCTCAAGTACGTGAGCTATCAGCCCGTGGTTGTCGACCTGAGCGCGCCGCTGGGACCGGACCGGCCCGTTCAGGGTCCGCTCTGGCGGCAGGCGATCGCGGCGGTCTTCGGCGGCGCCCGGGACGTGCTCGCGGCAGGCAGCTGAGGTGGCCGTCGAGAGCCGTCCCCTGGGCCGCCGGCGTGCCCGGACGCCCCTTCCGCGGGGGATGCGGCCGGGCTCGGACCTGCCGCGGCTGCGCGTGCTCTGGCTCATCGCCATCGCGCTCCTGCTCGCCACCACGGTCTGGGGGCGGCTGGCCTACTGGCAGGTGCTGCAGCACGGCTCCCTCTCCGCCATGGCCGCGGACCAGCACCTGACCGAGGTGCCGCTGCCGGCCACCCGCGGCATGATCTACGACCGCGACATGCGGCCGCTGGCCATCAACACCACCGTCTACGACGTGACGCTGGCCCCGGACCTTGTGAAGCCGGCGGAGCGCGACCGGGTTGCCGGCGCCCTGTCCGCCGTTCTTAGCGTGCCGCGCGACGATGTGGTGGCCAAACTCTCGGCCAACACCAAGTTCGCCTACGTGGCCAAGCGCCAGTCGAAGGACAGGGCCGACCAGCTGCGCCAGCTCAAGCTGCCCGGGGTGTACTTGCAGGCGCAGCAGCAGCGCACGTACCTGCCTGGGGGAACCGGGGACGTCTCACTGGCTTCCAGCCTGCTCGGCTTCGTGGACTACCAGGGCCGCGGGCAGCGCGGGGTGGAGGGCTACTACGACCCCCGCCTTGCCGGTCGGGACGGGTACGTGAACACCTACCGCGACCTGGCCGGCCGTGAGCTCCTGCTCAGTGGTGAGACCAGGCGCGACGCGGTCAACGGCTCCGACCTCGTGTTGACGCTGGACAGCAACGTCCAGTTCGCGGCCGAGCAGGCGATCGCCGCCGGCGTCAAGGGTGCCAAGGCGGAGAGCGGTAGCGTCCTGGTGATGGACAGCAAGACCGGCGGGGTGGTGGCCTGGGCCACCTACCCGGGTTATGACGGCAATCAGTTCGCGACCACCGATCCCTCGCGCACGCGCGATCCGATCATTTCAAACCTCTACGAGCCGGGTTCGGTGATGAAGGTGGTCACGCTGTCCGGCGCTCTTGACGCGGGCAAGATAACGCCCTCCACCACGATCCAGGACCCCGGCTACGTGCCGGTCGGCGGCACGGTCATCCACGACTGGGACAACGCCGCCCACGGCACGGTGACCATGACGAACGTGCTGGAGAAGTCGTTGAACGTCGGTGCCATCAAGGCCATGCAGATGGAGGGCCGCGACAGCTTCTTCCACTACCTCCAGGGCTTCGGCTTCGGCTCGTCGACCGGCATCGACGTCGCCGACGAGGCGCAGATGCCACTCCGCCCCGCCGCGCAGTGGCGGGATACGGAAGTCGCGACGGCGGCCTTCGGTCAGGGGATCGCGGTAAACATGATCCAGATGTGCGCCGCGGTGAACGTGGCCGCCAACCAGGGCCGCTGGGTGCAGCCGCACGTCGTCCAGTCGATCGGCGGGGCGAGCCCCGGCAAGTTCGCCTCGCGCCAGGTCGTGACGCCGCAGACCGCGGCGTCCATGACGCAGATGATGGAGTCTGTGGTGCAGCACGGGTCGGGCCACCTGGCGCGCGTCAAAGGGTTCGAGCTGAACGAGGCGGGGAAGACGGGCACTTCTCAGATCCCCGAGAACGGCAAGTACTCGCCCGACCACGTCTGGGCGTCCTACGTGGGCTTTCTACCCGCCGACAATCCGCGCTTCACGATGCTGGTCGTCGTCCAGAAGCCGGACAACGGCTCGGCCGACCACAACGAGGGCTACTACGTCTCCGGACCGATCTGGAAGGCGATCGCAGAACAGATCATCCCTGAGTGGCGGATAACCCCGGCCGCATAACCGGTCTAATTGGCGCATGCGCCTGACGGTTGCCGAGGTGCTTTCCGCGACGGGCGGGAGGCTCCGGGCGGGACCGGCTGACGCCGCCTTCGGGAGCTTCCACACCGACTCGCGGGAGGTGGCCGAGGGCGGTCTCTTCTTCGCGCTGCGGGGCTCCGCGATGGACGGCCACGAGTTCGTGGCCCAGGCATCGCGGCGGGGCGCGGCCGGGGTGGTCGTTGACCGGCCCGTGGACGCCGGCGGAGCCGCCGTGCTGGTCGTGGATGACACCTGGCAGGCGCTCTACGGCCTCGCCGGATGGGTGCGGACCGAGGTGGCTCCGCTGGTGGTGGGAGTGACGGGGAGCAATGGCAAGACCTCCACCAAGGAGATGGCGGCCGCCGTCCTCGCGACCCGGCGGAACGTGCTGAAGTCGGAAGGCAACCTGAACACCGAGACGGGGCTGCCCCTCACGCTGCTCAGGCTGGCTCGGGAGAACGAGGTGGCGGTCCTGGAGATGGGCATGCAGGGGACCGGCGAGATCGCCCGGCTGGCGTCACTGGCACGTCCCCTGGTCGGCGTGGTCACCGGGATCGGAACCGTCCACGCCGAGTACTTCGCCGATGGCCAGCGAGGCATCGCCAGGGCCAAGGGCGAGCTGGTGGAGGCGCTGCCCGACGACGGCCTCGCCGTCCTGAACCGGGAGGACGGCTTCTTCGAGTTCCTGAGCGCCCTCTCGAAGGCCCCGGTGCTGGGAGTCGGCCTGGGGTCGGGCGACCTGGTGGCCGAGGACTACCGACCGGGAAGGGAAGGTGGCTCCGAGTTCAAGGTCGAGGGCGTCGACGTCCGTCTTCCGCTGGCAGGCCGCCACCAGGCCCGGAACGCGCTGGCGGCGCTGGCGGTCGGCCGCTTCGCGGGCGTGCCGCTCGAGGAGGGCGCGGCCGCACTCGCCGCGGTGCAGGTCGATCACCGGCTCCAGGAGCGCCGGGCGGCGGCCGGCTACGTGGTGGTGGACGACGCCTACAATGCCAGCCCGGAATCAATGCTGGCCGCCTTCGAGGCTCTCCTCGAGCGGCCTCGAGGAGGCAGGCTCATCGCCGTCCTGGGCGAGATGCGGGAGCTCGGCTCGTTGGCCGAGCAGGCCCACCGGAAGGTGGGGAGGCGGGCTGCGGAGGTCTTCGACCGGGTCGCCGTGGTCGACGTGGGTCGCGGAAGGCTCCTGGCCGAGGCCGCCGGCGCGCCGCTGCTTGCCGACCGGGCGGCGGCGGCGGACTGGGTCCGGGCGACCGCCGGGCCCGGGGATCGCGTCCTGGTGAAGGCGTCCCACGGCGTCGCCCTCTACGAGCTGGTGGAGGACCTGCTCCGTTGATCTTCGATGTGGCGACGGCCCTGGTGGCCTTCGCCATCGCGGCGGCCGCCTATCCCGTCCTGATCCGCGTCTTCCGGCGGCTCAAGCTGGGCCAGCCCGTGCAGGCGGAGCTCTCGGAGGCCCACCAGCGCAAGGCGGGTACGCCGACCGGCGGCGGCATCCTGTTCATGGTCCTGGCCGTGCTGGGCGGTCTGCTCTCGCTGACCACGCACAGCGGCGCGCTCCCCGCCACCGTCGCCCTGCTGCTCTTCGGAGGTCTGGGGCTGCTCGACGACCTGCGCAAGCTCCGGGTCGGGGCGGCCGGAATCCCGGCTCGGGTCAAGTTCCCCCTCCAGGTGCTCCTTGCGATCCCCGTGGCGGTCCTGGCCCACACGCCGCAGCACTTCCTGCCCGAGCAGCTCGGCTGGCTCTACTGGCCGCTGGCGCTGGGCGCCCTTGTCGGTGCCGCCAACGCGGTGAACCTGACCGACGGCCTGGACGGCCTGGCCGGGGGGCTGGCCGTGATCGCCCTGCTGGCAGCGACCCTCTGGCTGCCCGGGGCCGGCGCCGGCGAGAAGGCCGTGGCCATGGCGCTGGTCGGCGGGCTGCTGGCCTTCCTTCTTTACAACCGCTACCCGGCCCGGGTGTTCATGGGTGACACGGGGGCCCTGGGGCTCGGTGCCGCGCTGGCCGCCATGGCCCTCCAGCAGGGCTGGGTCCTCCTCCTGCCGCTCCTCGGTTTGGTCTTTGTGATCGAGACGCTGTCTGTCATGATTCAACTGGCTTTTTTCAAGGTCACCGGCGGGCGGCGCATCTTCAAGGGGACCCCGATTCACCTTACGTTCCAGCAAGAGGGTTGGTCTGAGAACCGCATCGCGCTCACGTTCTGGAGCGCGGGCGCCGTCGCGGCGTTCCTCTCTGGCTGGATCGCGCGCGGACTCTCGTGAGGGCGCCGGGCGCGCCGTCGAACGGCGGCCCTGCCCTGCTGGTCGGAGCCGGTCGCAGCAGTCTCTCCGTGGCTCGATTCCTGGCCGCACAGGGCGTCCGGCTGCGGGTCTGCGACCTTCGTTCGCCCGAAGA
>JALYYF010000460.1 GCA_030946725.1 Candidatus Dormiibacterota bacterium | reverse complement strand
TGCTCGAAGACGTCGCTGGAGAGTGACGGCCGGACTGCCAGCGCGGCGCTGCGGGCCTCCGCCACGGCGCGCTGCACCGAGGGACCGGCCGACCCGGCCACGATCAGCTCGATCGCCTGCGGGCGGGTCAGGTGGTCCGCCAGCGGCCAGCCGGCCAGCGCCATGAAGCTGGCCCAGAAGTCGCGGTCGTCGTGGACGGCGCGGTCCAGGATCAGTTCGTTGTGCACGCGGAGCGTGCGCGCCAGCTGCTCCGCCTGCTCCAGGTGGCGGCCGAACACATAGAGCGTGACAGCGATCCGGCTAAGCACGGCTGTCCCCGCCCGCCAGCACCCAGGTGTCGCGGCTGCCGCCGCCCTGCGAGCTGTTCACCACCAGGGAGCCGCGGCGCAGAGCCACCCGGGTGAGCCCGCCGGGCGTGACGGTGATCTCCTCACCGGCGAGCACGAAGGGCCTGAGGTCCTGATGGCGGCTCTGCAGCTGGCCGGCGACGAAAGTCGGCTGCACCGATAGGTCGACCACGGGCTGGGCTATGAAGTCGCGCGGCCGCGCCTCGATCCGCCTGCGCATGCGGTCACGCTCCTGGCGCGTGGAGGCGGGGCCGATCAGCATGCCGTAGCCGCCGGAGCCGGCGACGGTCTTGACGACCAGGTGATCCATGTTCTGGAGGACGTGCCGCCGTTCGTCGTCCCGGATGCACTGGAAGGTCGGCACGTTGGGGACGATGGGATCCTCGCCCAGGTAGTAGCGGATGATGTCGGGCACCAGCGGGTATATCGCCTTGTCGTCGGCGACGCCGTTGCCCAGCCCGTTGGCCAGGACCACGTTGCCGGCCCGGTAGGCGTTGACGAGGCCCGGCACGCCGACCACGGTGTCGGGGCGGCCGAAGAGCGGGTCCAGGAACTCGTCGTCGATGCGGCGATAGATGACGTGCACGGGCCGCAATCCCGCCGTCGTGCGCATGTAGACCCGGTCCGCGTCCACCAGCAGGTCCGAGCCCTCCACCAGCTCGATGCCCATCTGCTTGGCCAGGTAGAGGTGTTCGTAGTAGGCGGAGTTGTGGATGCCGGGCGTGAGAAGGACCACGACCGGGTCGTCGACGCCCGGCGGCGCGAGCCAGCGAAGGTTGGCCAGCAGCTGCGGGCAGTAGCCCTCCACCGGGCGCACCTCATGCCCCTCGAAGAGCTCCGGGAACACGCGCTTGAGCACCCGCCGGTTGGCGAGCACGTAGGAGACCCCGGACGGTGTGCGCAGGTTGTCCTCCAGCACCAGAAAATCGCCGCGGCGATCGCGTACGAGGTCCACTCCCGCGATGTGGCAGTGCAGCCCCCTGGGCGCCGGCATTCCGGTCAGCTCGCGGAGGAAGCCGGTCGAGGAGAGCACTATCTCCGGCGGTATGGCTCGCTGCTTCAGGATCTGCCGCTTGCCGTAGATGTCGGTGAGGAACAGGTTCAGGGCGTGGACCCGTTGCTTGAGACCGGCCTCCAGGCGCGCCCAGGTCTGCGCGGTTATCACGCGGGGAATGAGGTCGAAGGGGAAGAGCTTTTCGAGCCCGCGCTCGTCGTTCTGAACGGTGAACGTGATGCCGTGGTCGCGAAAGTTCCGCTGCGCCAGCGCCTGGCGGCGTCGCAGATCCGCGGCCGATGTCTTCTGGAGAAGCGAGAAGATGCGCTTGTAGGACGCACGCGGCCTCCCCGGCTCGGCAATCATCTCGTCGTACGAGGTGCCGATTTCGTACTTCCCCGTGAGCTGCCCCCCGCTCAAGGTGCGGTGAGTTTACCTGGAAGGTGGGCTAACAGCCTCATTCCGGGTAACCTCCTTGCGGGGCCAATTTTTCGTGGACATCGAACAGCACATCCGCGTCCGCGTCGGCTGCGAGTTCATCTACGAGGTGAGCTCGCCCAGTCCGGCCGCCATCCAGGTGGTTCCGCGACCTGGCGAGAAGGCGCGAGTGCTGGAGGACAGCTGGGAGCTGACGCCGGAGGCGCGGGTGGACGTCGTCGGCGACCTCTACGGAAACCAGATCCGGCGCACGCTGCTCGGCCAGGGCGACGTGCGCTTCCGCTATGACGCACTGGTCGAAGTGCCGTCCGCAGCCGACGCCGTCGGAGAGTCGGCGGTTCAGCACCCGGTGCAGGAGCTCGACGGCGAGCAGCTGCACTTCCTGCTGCCGAGCCGGTACTGCCTCTCGGACGAGCTGATGGACACGGCCTGGAACCTCTTCGGTGCCACCGAGCCAGGCTGGCAGCGCGCGCAGGCTATCTCGGACTGGGTCCACGACAATCTCCAGTTCCAGTACGGGTCGAGCAACCCGCTGACCACTGCCAAGGACGCCTTTGATCAGCGCAAGGGGGTGTGCCGAGACTTCGCGCACGTGTTCGTCTCCTTCTGTCGCGCCATGAACATTCCCACGCGATATGTGTTCGGCTACCTTCCCGACATAGGAGTGCCGCCTCCCGATCACCCCATGGACTTCTGCGCCTGGAGCGAGTGCTACCTGGGCGACCGCTGGTGGACCTTCGACCCTCGCAACAACCAGCGCCGGGTGGGCCGGGTCGTGATCGGACGGGGCCGCGACGCGCTGGATGCGGCCATGATCACGACTTGGGGACCTGCGGGCTTTCGCGGTATGACGGTCTGGGCGGACCGGGTGGAAGGATGATCGACCCCACGCCGATCGACCACCAGGGCGTCGAGTGGGACCGCGTCGCCCGCGCCACCTACGTGATCCGGCAGGGCTTCCGGTACGAATATCCGGGGCCGATCGGAGGGCTGGACCACCGGCTGGTCATCGTTCCGCCTGAGCGCTATGGCGACCAGCGGCGGATCCTCCACCACCTCACGGCGGCGCCCGAGGTCGAGTTCGAGGTGGCGCCCGATGGCTTCGGCAACAACGTGATCGAGTTCCGATTCCCGCGTGTCGAGCGCTCCGTGGAGTTCCATGCCTGGATCGAGGTCGAGCGTGAGGCTGGGGGCCTGCACCTGGTCCGCGCCGGCTGGCTCGACGACCCCCGGCTCCTGGAGCCCAGCGACCTGACCCGGCCCGACGAGCGCCTGAGGGCCGTCGCAGCGGCGCTGGCCGAGAGCGAACAGAGCGGTCTGCAGCTTGCGCGGCTGGTGAACGGCTGGCTCTTTTCGACCATGCGCTACCGGCACGGGGTGACCGGGGTGGGGACCACCGCCGCCGAAGCCCTGGCGCTCGGTCAGGGCGTGTGCCAGGACTACGCGCACGTGATGATCGCCATCTGCCGGCTGCTCGGGCTGCCCGCCCGCTACGTCTCCGGCCACATGCTCGGAGAGGGCGGCACGCACGCCTGGGTCGAGGTGATCCTCCCGCTCTACGGCCGCGGCTCCGAGGCGGCTGCGGCCTGGGCGTTCGACCCCACCCACGGCCGCCCGGCGACTCTGAGCTACGTCACCGTGGCCGTCGGGCGCGACTACTACGACGTGGCACCGACCTCCGGCACCTACTCATATGGGCCGGCCGGGCGCCTCAGCTCTCATAAGCGGGTGGACCTGACGCGTCTCGACTACCTGTCTGCCTGAAGCGGCCGCCTGCGTGACAGCAGCGGACCGCGGCGAGCTCGCCGTTCAGGCCCTGGGGCTCAGCCGCCGCTTCGGCCGCGTGGTCGCGGTGGAGCGGATCGACCTGGAGATCCGCCGCGGCGAGGTGTTCGGACTGCTGGGCCCGAACGGCGCCGGGAAGACGACGACGCTTCGAATGCTCTGCGGGCTGCTCCCACCGAGCGCGGGCTCGGCCCGCGTGGCGGGTATCGACGTCTGGCGCGAGCCACTGCGGGCGCGAGCCCGGCTCGGCTACCTGGACGAGGAGCCCATCGTCTACCCCTATCTCACCGGCCGGGAGTTCCTGGAGTTGGTGGCCGACCTCTACGGCATCTCCCGGGGCAGCCGGCGCGAGGCGCAGATCGAGCGGCTCTTCTCGCTCTTCGAGATCGGTGACAAGGCGGACGAGCTGATCTCTGCGTACAGTCACGGCACCCGGCAGAAGATCGGACTGGCCTCGCTGCTGATCCACGATCCCGAGGTCCTGTTCCTGGACGAGCCCACCAACGGCCTCGACCCCCGCGCGGCGCGGCGCGTCAAGGACCTGCTGCAGGAGCTCGCCGAGCGCGGCTGCGCGATCATCCTCTCCACGCACATCCTGGAGATCGCCCAGGCCCTGTGCCACCGGGTGGCGATCATCGACCGGGGCCGGGTTGCCGCGGTCGGCTCGCTGGCCGAGCTCAGGGCCGGCGTCGGCGCCGACCGGGCCAGCCTGGAGGACCTCTTCCTGCAGCTGACGGGCGGACCTGAGCAGCGTGACGTGATCGAGAGGCTGCTGGAGCGCTGACCGTGCGGGCTGAGGCTCCGGCCCTCCTCATCCTGCGGGCTGACGCACGCAGCGCCTGGAACCGTCTTCGCCGTGGAGGGTCCGCGGGCCGCCGGAGCCTGATCACCTTCCTGATCTCGACCGTGATCGTCGGTCCCCTGGTGCTAGGCGTGGCGTTCCTGTCCGGCTTTGTTCTGGGTCGGATCGGGGCTGACCCGGTGGGGAGCCTGACCGGCGGCTTCGCCGCCCTGGTGGTTCTCATCACCGGTCTCGGTGTCTCGGCGGTGATCCAGTCGTTCTTCGCAGACCGCGTCCTCCTGCTGTTCGCGCTGGCCCCGGTGCGCCCCAGGGACGTGTTCCTGGCCCGGCTGCTCACGTGTTCGCTTCCCGCCTGGCTGGTCGGCTCTGGCGTGGTGGCGCTGATCACCGGTTACGGGATCGCCAAGGGATCGGGGCCGGCCTTTTACGCGGCCGGGCTGGCGGCGGTGGCGCTCACAGTGTTCTCGACGGTGAGCGTGCTGGTCGCGGTGCTCTCGCTGGTGCTTCACGTGGTGCCCGCCAGGCGGGCCCGGGACGTGGCCACGCTGGCCGCCGCGTTGATCGGCGCCGGACTCTACATCGGCTGGTACGGGCTGATCAACGGCGGCCAGGGCAGGCTGGGCCTCCAGGCCCTCCAGCGCATGACGGCGATCGGCAGTCAACTGAGCTGGCTGCCGATGGCCTGGCCGGCGCGAGGCCTGGCCGCCTGGGCGGCCGGGGATGCCGGCGGCGCCGTGACCTGGTTCGGTGTCACGCTGGGCGGCGCGGGCGTCGCCATCGGCCTCGCCTGGCTGGGCTACCGGCACGCCTTCCTGGTCGGCGTCGG
>JALYYF010000436.1 GCA_030946725.1 Candidatus Dormiibacterota bacterium | reverse complement strand
CGAGAGCCCGCTCCATCGACCTATCTCGCGCCGACACCGGCTGCCAGAGAACTTCGACGAGCGGCTTGTCGCTCGCCGCTCGCGGGGCGGCGGACGGGGCAGCGAGCTCAGGAACTCGGGCGTAGCCGCGGTTGTCGAGACCTACCACGAGAACGTCGACGCCCTGGTCGCCTCGGACGGTATCGATCGCGTCCGATAGGAGACCTTGCTGCTCCAGCACGGCCCCCGTCACGTCCACCGGATTCGCGGCGGTCGCGAAGGGTGGCAAGAGCGTTCGAAGCCGCGCCTCGGTCTCCTGCCGAAGGCGAGGCAGCTTCAATCCTTCCCGCTCACAGGAGTCCGACATGAGGGCGAGCATGCCGCCCGAAATGCCGAGCATGCCGATCCGCGGACGCGCGGGCAGTCGTTTGCCCCTCAGCGCCAGTACGCGACATGCCTCTACCAGCTCGCGTACGCTGGCCACTGCAAGGGCACCATGCTGCCGGCAGACGGCGAAGAGGACGTGGGCCGAGGACAGCATCCTTCCGGTGTGGGAGCGCGTCGTACGCCTCGCCTGGCCACCGAGCCCGGCGGGCAGCATCACAACGTCGACGCGGCGCTCGTTGGCTCTGCGAAGTGCTCGGATCAGCCGGGGGCCTTCGCGAATCCCCTCGACATAGCAGGCGACCACTCGGACCTCATCGCTGTCGAGCAGATACTCCAGATAGTCGGCCAGGCAGAGGTCTGTCTCGTTGCCGAGACTGACCATGTGGCTGATGCCGACGGCCTGGTCCTGCAGTTGAGTCGCCACGGCTCCCGCCAGGCTGCCGCTGTGTGAGAGCACGGCGACCGGGCCGCGCACCAGCTCGCTGCGGGCGGTCTCCGACCCGAAGGCCATGACCAGGCTTGCCGACAGGCTCCAGAGTCCCTGCGAATTGGGCCCCACGAGATTCATGCCGTGGCGCCGCGCGGACCGGCCAAGCTTCCTCGCCAGCAGCGCCCCGCCGTCAGAGACCTCCTCGAATCCAGAGGCCAGAACCACGACGTTCCGCGTCCCCAGGCTGCCCAGAGCGTCCAGCGCTGGCGGGCAGTTCCGGGCGCTCACCGCCAGCACCGCGACGTCGGGGGCGAAGGGGAGTGCCTCGATCGCCGGGAACACCTCCAGCCCGTCGACCGGCGCAGCCCTGCGATCGACGGCGAATACCCGGCCCTCGTAGTGGTGGCGGCTAAGGTTGGCGAGGACCCTGGCACCAACGCGGGAGGGGTCCGCGGAGGCTCCGACGACGGCGACGCTCTCGGGGTGGAAGAGCCGGTCGAGGTCCCGGCCGCCCAGTCTCACCTCGCCCTCTGCTTGCCCAGCGCCCGCAGCAGCGTCTCGTGCATCGCGTACCAGGCGCTGTGGTAGCTGTCCTCCGCAACACCGGTCAAACTGTCCCGATCTCCGCCCTCGAAGGCCTGTCGAGCGCTGTCCAGAAGAGGGAGATGGGAGCCGAGGAGCCTCTCAGCCGCCGATGAGAGCGCCACGGCTTCCCTCAGCTGCAGGTCCAGCTCCGCCAGGCGCTCCGCTACGTCCACTGCCCGGTCCGGATCCTCTTCGGGCCGTGAGCGCAGTTCCTGCCACTCCGTGGCCAGGGCCTTCAGCTCACGGTCGAGCTCCTCGAAAGTCGTGTAGAAGGTTTCCAGGCCCACCCGGTCCTTCCCGACCAGGCTTTCCAGCGCGGCCGAGAGCTCGGACTCGCCCGACGGAGTGACGAGGACGAATTGTCCGTCCAGCTGGAGCAGTCCGGCATCCACGAGGCGAGGCAGCGGCGCCGCAGCCTCCCACCGAAGCTCGAGCTCGTGCCTGTCCACGAATCCACGCACGGCCACCCACAGCAGCAGCGCATGGACGCGGTCATCGGCGGGGGGGCCGGCTGGCCTGCCGCCGGTTGGTTCGGCGCTCATCGCTGTATGTCCCGCGGGGGTGCCGACGAGCTCTGGATGATGTCCTGGGCAGTTCGGACGAAGGCTGGGACCTCGCGGCGGACCGGTTGCTCGCCGGGGAGGATGCGGCCCGTTCCACCGTCCACCGTCACCCTTCCCGCCTGGAGGACGGAGGCCAGCGTGCCGCAGCCGACGACGCAAGGGATGCGCAGCTCTCGGGCGATGATGGCCGCGTGGGAGGTGACACCGCCCCGTTCGGTGACTACCGCCACGGCGCGGCGCATGCCCGGGAGGTCGTTTGGCGACGTCTCGGGACGCACCAGGACCACGGGCCGGCTGTGGGCCGTCTGCCGCAGCGCCTCTTCGGCCGAGGATACCGCCCAGCCTGAGGCAACACCCGGCGCAGCCGGGAGACCCACCGCCAGGGGTTCGACTCCCTCTACATCAACGGAGTCCGCCGCCAGGCTCTCCAGGTCGAGGGTCCGGAGGCGCGCCTTGACGAGCCCTTCGTCGATCAGGCCCTCTCGCCAGAGGTCCACGGCGATCCTGCAGGCAGCCAGCGGAGTGACCTTGAGCCGGCGGCCTTGCAGCAGGTAGAGGCGTCCGCTCTGCACGGTGTACTCGATGTCCTGGGCGTCCTGCCCCTCGCGTTCCAGCCGCCTGGCGTGTTCCGTGAGTTCTGCGTGCAGGCCCGGGTGCTCGGCCGCGAACTGGTCCAGGCCGCGAGGCGTGGTCCTTCCGGAGACCACCGCCTCACCCTGCGCTCCCGCCGCCCACTCACCCATGGGTAGCGGTGCTCCGGTGATGGGGTCTCGGGTGAACAGCACACCGCTGCCCGAGCGCCGGTCCCAGTTGCCGAAGACCATCGCCTGAACAATCAGCGCAGTGCCGGTGCCCTCCGGAATTCGGCGCATCTTCCGGTAGAGCCGGGCCCGGTCGTTGTTCCAGGACGCGAACACCGTCTCGATGGCGGCCATCAGCTGAGCTCTTGCGGAGAGCGGTACCAGCCCTTCCGGGGCGGCTCTCCCAGCCTGGCGGAAGGTGGCCAGGAAGGTGTTCACCATGGCGGCAAAGGCGGCAAGGTCGTCGAGCTGGCGGGCAAGTGCCGCGATCGACTCTGGACTGAGGCCCAGGTTCAGGACGGTGTCCATCATGCCGGGCATGGAGGCGAGGCCTGACGAGCGCACGGAGACCAGGAGCGGGCGCGGCCCGGCTCCAAATGTCGAATCCGTGACGCGCTCGAGGGCCGCCATCGCAGAGTCCACGAGCCCGATCAGTTCGTCGTCCAGTTCCTGGCGCCGGTTCCAGCGCTGCCAGGCGGCAGTGGTGAGCACGAAGAAGGGGGGTACCGGGAGGCCGCAACCCGCCATCCAGAAGAGGCTGGCGCCCTTCCCCCCGACCAGGTGCGCCGGTGGCTCGCGGGTGCCGGCGCCGGGCAGCAACAAACCCTCGAGCCCGGAGGGCGCCTCCATCAGCCGTTGCTCCCCACGATCGCGGATCTGACCTTGAGGGAGGCGCCTGCCAGCCGGTCCAGTGGCGCCTGCCAGCTGAGAGCGTCCAGCATCCCGCGACCGTCACGCCCGACCCTCACCACCGACATCCCTGCGTTGGGCATTCCGAACCGGTAGTAGTTGTCCGCTCCCAGACCAAGGACGTGGCACAGCACGACGCAGATCACCCAGGCGTGCGAGACCACCATGCTCACCTGTCCGGCCGGGACGTCGCAGACCTGGAGGAAGGCTGGGATGGCGCGG
>JALYYF010000406.1 GCA_030946725.1 Candidatus Dormiibacterota bacterium | reverse complement strand
CGCCAGTCTCCCGATGCCCTGCTGACGGTCGACGTCGACCCGAGCTCGACCAGCTACAAGCAGGTGGTCGGACGCGTGGAGATGCCCAACGTCGGCGACGAGCTGCACCATTTCGGCTGGAACGCCTGCAGCTCCGCACTCTGCCCCTACGCGCCGCATCCGCACGTGGAGCGCCGCTACCTGCTGGTGCCCGGACTCCGATCCAGCCGGATCTACGTGATCGACACCAAGCTGGACCCCCCGCCAGCCCCGGATCGTGCACACGATCACCGCCGAGGAGATCGCCCGCAAGGCCGGCTACAGCCGTCCCCACACCATCCACTGCGGACCCGACGGCGTCTACGTCAGCGCGTTGGGCGCGCCGGACGGAGGCGGCCCCGGCGGAATCTTCATCGTGGACCACGACAACTTCAGCGTCAAAGGACGCTTCGAGCTGGACCGCGGCCCCCAGGAGCTGGCCTACGACTTCTGGTGGCACCTGGGCTACGACGTGGCCATCACCAGCGAGTGGGGCACGCCGAAGATGGTCGAGGACGGGGTCCAGGGTGACATCCTGCTGGCCGGGGGCTACGGCCACCAGCTACACATCTGGGACCTGCCCCGCCGCCGTCACAAGCAGGCGATCGACCTGGGCAAGGAGCAGCAGATGGTGCTGGAGCTTCGCCCGGCGCACGACCCGACCAAGGCCTACGGCTTTGTGGGCGTGGTGACCAGCCTCGCGGACCTCAGCGCCTCGGTCTGGGTCTGGTACCTGGAGGGCTCGCAGTGGGCGGTCAAGAAGGTGATCACAGTGCCGGCAGAGGCGGCCGACCCCGAGCAGCTGCCGCCGGTGCTGCAGCCCTTCAAGGCGGTGCCTCCGCTGATCACCGACATCAACCTCTCGCTTGACGACCGGTCGCTCTACGTCTCCTGCTGGGGGACCGGCGAGCTGAAGCGCTTCGACGTGAGCGATCCCTTCCAGCCGCGAGAGACGGCCTCGGTCCGGATGGGCGGCATCGTGGGCCGTACCCCGATCGACGGCTCGGGACCACTCAACGGTGGTCCTCAGATGGTGGAGGTCAGCCGGGACGGCCGCAGGGTGTACCTGACGAACTCGCTCTACGCCTCGTGGGACGCGCAGTTCTACCCCGAGGGCGTGAAGAGCTGGCTGGTCAAGCTGGAGGCTGACGCAGACGGCGGGCTGCGGCCGGAGTCCGGCTTCTTTCTCGAGACGGAGAAGCGCTCGCACCAGATCCACCTCGAAGGCGGGGACGCCTCTTCGGACTCCTACTGCTACCCGTGACCCAGGAGCTCTGGCCCTGGCTCGCGCTCGCCGGGCTTGGCGTCTACCACGGCGTCAACCCGGGGATGGGCTGGCTGTTCGCGGTCGGACGCGGTCTCCAGGAACGGCGCCGCGGGGCCGTGCTGGCGGCGCTGGTCCCGATCGCCCTCGGGCACGAGCTGTCGATCATCGTCGTGGTCGTCCTGGTGGCGCTCACGCAGGCGCTGCTGCCACCGCACACCGTGCGGCTGGTGGCAGCGCTGGCACTGGTCTGCTTCGGCCTCTACACGCTGGCGCGTCCGCGATCGCATCCTCGCGGTTTCGGGATGCGGGTCGGCGTGCTGGGACTGGCCCTGTGGTCCTTTCTCATGTCCTCGGCGCATGGCGCCGGCCTGATGCTGGCGCCCGTGCTGCTCGGTCTACCGGTGACCGGGGGCTACTCGGACATCCGTCAGCTGGGTGGTGCGGCCGCGCTGGCGGCCACCATCCACGTGACGGCGATGGCGGCCACCATGGCCGTCGTCGCGGTGGTGGTCTACGAGAAGCTCGGGCTCGGCCTCCTGCGCCGGAACTGGTTCAACCTCGACGTGGCCTGGAGCGTGGTACTGCTCGCCACCGGCGCCGTCACGCTCTTCACCGCCTGAAGGAGGCCCTCGAAACATGCCCGAGCTCCGCGTCAGCGTGGTTTCCATCCCGGTCAGCGACCAGGACCGCGCCAAGTCCTTCTACCGAGACGTGCTGGGCTTCGAGGAGCTGGCCGACGCCCCCTACGGCGACGGCCTGCGCTGGGTTCAGGTGAGGCCGCCCGGCTCGCCCACCTCCTTCACGCTGGTGACCTGGTTCCCCTCCATGCCCGCCGGCTCGCTGCAGGGCATCGTGGTCGAGACACCCGACGTCCAGGCCGCGTACCTCGACCTGCTCGAGAAGGGGGTGCATTTCACGCACGAGCCCAGACAGGAGTTCTGGGGCACCTTCACCACCTTCAGCGACCCCGACGGAAACAGCTTCGTCCTCACCCAGGAGGAAGCGCCGCCCTAGAACAGCGGAGCGTCTCCCTTCCCCTTTGCGGCCCTTTGCGGGAGGGTAAGGGAGGGGGTCCGAGTCAACCAGACCGAGCGCGGTTCCTCGCCTCTGACGGGGAAGACGCTGATTGGAACCCCCTCCCAACCCTCCCCGCAAGGGGGAGGGAGACGCGGGCCAGCTCCCGATTGCCTCCGAGGCACCCCCTGACGCGGCTGATGGCTACATCATGGGTGGGTGGCGCTTCGCATGCTGGAAGGGGCGGCTGGGATCTTCGTGGTGGTCGGAGTCCTCTTCGACGTCTTCCAGTCCATCGTCACGCCTCGCCCGGTGGCCGGCCGCGTGCGGGTCAGCCGCTACCTGATCCGGAGCCTCTGGTACTGCACCCGCTGGGTCTCGTTCCGGATCAACAACGTCGGACGGCGGGAGGCGCTGCTGGGCAGTTTCGGTCCCTTCTCGGTGCTGGCCGAGCTCTTCACCTGGGTGGTGCTGCTGCTCTTGGGCTACGGGCTGGTCATCGACTCGATGCGCGACCAGATCAGGCCTGAGCCGCCCGGCTTCGGCGATTCGCTCTACTTCGCCGCCACCTCCATGCTGACGATCGGGTTCGGCGACTACGTCGCCACCCACGCGGCCGCGCGCCTGGTGTCCATCCTCGCCGGGGCGACGGGCCTGGGCATGTTCGCCCTCGTGATCACCTTCCTCTACAGCCTTACCCAGGCGTTCCAGCGCCGTGAGATCGCGGTGGTGACACTGGAGGCGGGCGCCGGAGCCCCGCCCTCAGGCGTGACTCTGCTCGAGACCTACGCGCTGGCCGGCGTCAGTGGAGATCTGGGTCGGACCTTCGAGCGCTGGCAGGCCTGGGCGGCCGAGATCCTGGACTCACACCTCGCCTATCCGCCGCTTGCCTACTTCCGCTCCAGTCACGACAACGACTCCTGGATCGGCTCCCTGGGCGCCATCATGGACGCCGCCACTCTGATCCTGACCACCGTCGAGGAGACCGGCCCGAATCCTGTTGACGGGGAGGTCGCGGTGCCCCGGAGCGTCAGGGGCTGGGCCAAGCTGGCTCGCTCCGTTGGCGGTCACTGCATCGAAGACATGGTGCTGTACTTCCGGCTGCCGGACGGCCGGGACGTCGGGGTGGAGCTGGAGGAGTTTCGCACGGCACGTGCCCGGCTGGAGCGGGCAGGGTACCGGCTGCGGCCGGAGCCGGAGGCGTGGGAGGCCTTCCGCCGGCTGCGCGCGGAGTACGCCCTGCGCATCAACTCGCTGGCCACCTACTGGGCTTCGCCGCCGGCCCAGTGGATCGGTGACCGCTCGCCTCTGAGGTATCGGGCGCGCCACGACGGGCACGTGCTCTCCTCCGAGCCGCCGGCATCAGCCTCGGGCGAGTAGAGAACCCCGGGCTAGGGCCGGTCGGTCTCCATGTACGGGTAGCGGTACCCGCGCGCCGGTACGAACGTCTCCTTGATCGTCCGGGGAGTGACCCAGCGCGCCAGGTTCCACATCGAACCGGCCTTGTCGTTCGTGCCGGAGGCGCGCGAGCCGCCGAAGGGCTGCTGGCCGACGACGGCGCCCGTGGGCTTGTCGTTGACGTAGAAGTTGCCGGCCGCGTAGCGCAGGCGGTCCTGGGCGATGCTCACCGCGGCACGCTCCTGGGCGAAGACCGCGCCGGTCAACCCGAAGGGCACGGATCGGTCGACCAGGTCGAGCGTCGGCTCGTACTCGCCCTGCGGATAGACGAAGACGGTGACCACCGGGCCGAAGAGCTCCTCACGCAGCAGCCGCGAGCCGGCGTCCTCGGTGACCACCACGGTGGGCTGGACGAACCAGCCCTTCGAGGAGTCCGTTCCGCCGCCCACGAGGACCGAATGCCCGTGCCGGCTGCCGGCCTCCTCGATGGCCTCCGCCTGCCGGCGGAACGAGCGCTCGTTGATCACCGCTCCCATGAAGTTCCGGAAGTCGGTCACGTCTCCCATCGGGATGGACGCCACCTCGTCGGCCAGCCGCTCGCGCAGCTCCGGCCAGAGGTTGTCGGGCACGAACACGCGCGAGGCGGCCGAGCACTTCTGCCCCTGGTACTCGAAGGAGCCGCGAACGATCGCGGTGCCGAGTGCGTCCAAGTCCGCAGATCGGTGGGCCACGATGAAATCCTTGCCGCCCGTCTCGCCGACCAGGCGCGGAAAGTTGCGGTAGGCGGCGATGTTCTCGCCGGTCTGGCTCCAGATGCTCCGGAAGACGGCGGTGGACCCGGTGAAGTGGACGCCGGCGAGGTCCGGATTGGCGAGCGCGACCGGCACCAGCTCGCCGCCGGGCCCGTGCACCAGGTTGATGACCCCTTCCGGCAGCCCGGCCGCCTGCAGCAGCCGCATCAGGTAGTGAGCCGAGTAGGCGGCGGACTCGGACGGCTTCCATACCACCGTGCAGCCCATGAGGGCGGCGCTGGCGGGCAGGTTGCCGGCGATGGAGGTGAAGTTGAACGGCGTCACCGCGAGGACGAAGCCCTCCAGAGGGCGGTACTCCAACCGGTTCCAGGTGCCCGCGGCAGACTCCGGCTGCTCCTGGTAGATGCGCGTCATGTAGGCGACGTTGAAGCGCAGGAAGTCGCAGAGCTCGCAGACGGCGTCGATCTCCGCCTGGTGAGCGGTCTTGGACTGGCCCAGCATGGTGGCGGCGTTGATGGTGTCCCGCCAGGGGCCGGCCAGCAGATCGGCGGCGCGCAGGAAGACGGCCGCGCGCTCGGTCCAGGGCAGGCGGGCCCATTCGGGCCACGCCGCACCGGCGGCTGCGATCGCCTGCTCCATCTCCGCTGGAGCCGCCCACTGGGCCGTGCCCAGGGAGTGAGCGGTGTCGTGCGGCATGACCACCGGTGCGGTGCGGCCGCTGTGGACGTCCCTGCCGGCGATCACGAGGGGCATGTCGACGGTCTCGGCCGCCATCTCGGCCAGCCTGGCCTCCAGCGAGTTTCGCTCCGGCGAGCCCGGCGCATAGGACCGGACCGGCTCGTTGAAGGGCACGGGGACGCTGAACTGGCCAGCCGAAGTCACGGCTACAGTTTGCCAGCGCTGCGGCCTCGGAGGGGGAGAGGAGGAACCGTCCGGGTTCCGCCGTGGTGATCTACTCCCGGGTCTCCTTCGTAGCTACCAAATGGCCGCGGCTACTGCACAGCCGAGAGGCCACCAATTTCGCCCCACTCCCCCAGGCAAGAGGCGGTCCGGCCGGTCCGGGCCGCCTCGACA
>JALYYF010000393.1 GCA_030946725.1 Candidatus Dormiibacterota bacterium | reverse complement strand
GGGTCTTCGAACCCCGTCAGGTCCGGAAGGAAGCAGCGGTAAGGAGGCAACCCGGGGGTGCCGCAGCAATCCTGATCGGAGCTGGAAACCAGGGTGCCGCTGGGAGCGTTGTGATCGACGCGGGGTGCGCGGCCACCCCTTTTCACCGTTCAAGGCCAGGCGCTTGAGTTACCAGACCCTCTACCGGAAGTACCGCTCGCAGACCTTCGCCGACCTGGTCGGGCAGGAGGCCACTTCCCGTGCGCTCCAGGGCGCCATCGCCACCGACCACGTAGCGCACGCCTACCTGTTCTCGGGCACGCGAGGTACGGGGAAGACGTCGACGGCGCGCCTGCTGGCAAAGGCGATCAACTGTCTGCAGCGGTCAACCGGAAATGCCGAGCCCTGCAACAGCTGCGAATCATGCCTGCAGATCGCGACCGGCTCGGCCCTGGACCTGATCGAGATCGACGCGGCCTCCAACCGGGGCATCGACGAGATCCGGGACCTTCGGGAGAAGGTGAACCTGGCGCCGGCGCTGGGGCGGCGCAAGGTCTACATCATCGACGAGGCCCACATGCTGACCACTGAGGCCTTCAACGCGCTGCTGAAGACCCTCGAGGAGCCGCCCGACCACGTCGTCTTCGTTCTCTGCACCACCGACGCCCAGAAGGTCCCGCTGACGGTGCTGGGACGCTGCCAGCAGTTCGTCTTCCGCCGGCACAACGAGGATCAGATCGCGGCTCGCCTCCGCCACATCGCCGTCCTGGAAGAGGTCGAGGTGGATGACGACGCCCTGCACCTCCTGGCGCAGGTCGCGCAGGGCTCGATGCGCGACGCCATCGGGCTGCTGGACCAGCTCGTGCCTCTTGCCGCCGGGCGGATCACGGTGGAGGGCGCCAGAGAGCTGCTGGGCATCGCGGATCCAGCAGCCCTGACCTCGCTCTTCGACCTGGTGCTGAGCGGCCGGCCCGTCGAGGCGCTCAACAGGCTCGGAGCCATCTACGAGGCCGGCGGCGAGCTGCGGCAGGTCGTCCGGGGCCTGATGGAGCGCTGCCGCGACCTCCTGGTGCGCGCGATCGAGGACAGGGACGTGGTGCTGCGTGACCGCCTTTCGCGCGTCCTGGAAGCGCTCCTCCACCTCGACGGCGAGGTTCGGCGCCATGCGGAGCCCCGGTTCCTGGTCGAGGCCACGCTCGTACGGCTGGCCGTGCAGGACGTCGGGGCCGTGGCCCCTCCAGCGCTTCCGAGCGCTGCCGCCGCGGCGGTGGTGGCACCGCTGACCGCTTCGCCTGCGGGTTCCACGCGATCGCCGGGGGCGGCCGTGGCCGCAGGCACCGAGGAGGTTGCGGCGGCTACCCGTCCCGGCACGGCCGCGGCTGCGCCGCCATCGCCGGCACCCACCCCGGCTACAGACAGGGTCCCCGTGGCGGCTTCGTCCGGGCCACCGACCAACGTCACGGCCGCAGCCCCTGCCTCGGCCTCTGACGACTCACCGGAGTTCGCCGCAGGCTGGCAGCGCCTCCTGGAGCGGTTGCCGCCCAAGACGCGGGCATACTTTCGGGCTGCCCGGGCGGAGGCGGAAGGCGACCGCCTGGTGCTGTCCTTCCCCTACGGTTTCCACCACAAGATGGCCCAGGAGTCCGCAGCCCAGGTGGAGCCGCTCGTAAAGACCTGGTTGGGTGAGAGCGCCACCCTGGACCTACGTCTTCAGGAGTCGGGGCCTGGGCTGGCCGCGTCGGCACCCGCTCCGAGGCCGCTCGCCCCCGAGGAGGACCCGCTGATCAAGGCAGCCGAGAGGAAGCTGGAGGGCAGGGTGGTTCGCGTCCGTCCCATGAAGGAGCTCGAGTGATGCAAAACCCGATGAAGATGATGCAGCAGGTCCAGAAGATGCAGAGCCGGATGGCGAAGGTCCAGGAGGAGCTGGAGCACGAGCAGATCGAGGCGAGCGCCGGCGGAGGCGCCGTCAAGGCTGTCGTGACCGGCCAGCAGAAGCTGCTCTCGGTCACCGTCGACCCAGAAGTGGCCGCCGACGTCGAGATGCTGCAGGACCTGGTGGTCGCCGCGGTCAACGAAGCCATGGACCAGTCGCGCGAGATGGCCGCCAACCGAATGCAGGAGGTGACGGCCGGACTGGGCCTGCCTCCCGGACTCGTCTGACGACCGAGCCCGGCGACGTAGACCTTGGACCAGCTCCCTCCGGCGCTCGAGCAGCTCATCCAGGAGCTGTCCCGGCTTCCCAGCGTCGGGCCGAAGACGGCCCAACGGCTGGCCTTTCACATCCTCCGCTCCGACCGCTCGCGGGCCGACGCGCTGGCGCAGGCCATCCACGAGGTGAAGACCCGCATCGGATACTGCGAGCGCTGCTACAACATCGCCGAGGGCAGGGTCTGCGGGATCTGCTCGTCGGGCCGGAGGGACCAGTCCCTGGTCTGCGTGGTGGAGTCGGCCCTGGACCTTCTGGCGATCGAGAGGACGGCTGAATACCAGGGCCTGTACCACGTCCTCCACGGCGTCATCTCGCCGATAGACGGGGTGGGGCCTGACGACATCCACGTCCCCCAGCTGGTGGAGCGCCTCCGGGCGGGAGGGGTGGCGGAGGTGATCGTCGCCACGGACGC
>JALYYF010000386.1 GCA_030946725.1 Candidatus Dormiibacterota bacterium | reverse complement strand
TCTCCATGCTGAGCTTCGTCTGCTCGATCGGCAACGTGCCGCTGGCCGCCGTGCTCTGGGGCAGCGGCATCAGCTTCGGTGGCGTGATCTCCTTCATCTTCGCCGACCTCCTGATCCCGCCCATCCTCAACATCTATCGGAAGTACTACGGAGGCCGGGTGGCTCTCTACCTGGGCGGTCTCCTACCTGGCGATGGCCCTGGCCGGCTTTCTCATCAGCGTCGCCTTCAAGGCCGTGGGCTGGGTTCCCGCCCGGCATCCCTTCGACTTCGCCCAGGCGGCGCCGACCTGGAACTACACGACGGTGCTGAACCTGGTCTTCCTGCTCCTGGTCGCCGTTTTGCTGATCCGGTTCCTGCGCACCGGGGGCCCCCAGATGCTGCGGATGATGGACGTCCCGGAGGCGGCGGACGACGCGGGGAGCCACGTCCACGCTCATTGAGCGCCGTTTCCGACCGGAACAGCTAAGAGGTTGCGCGCCTCCTGGCGCGGGCTTGCCGGGCCCTGACAGGAGCTCGACGCCGGCGTCCGGCGCGCGCCCCGGTGTCGAGGGTGCGGCTGACCCGGCGCAGGATCGAGCGCATGGCGCGCTCGACGGTCTCGGACGTGGCCCCGGCGGCTCGCTTCTGGAGCCGGTCGACCTGGTGAGTGAGCTCGCCGTTCTCCTTGATGAGCACGGTCACCATGCGGTCGAGGTCGGCGAGAACCCGTTCAATGGGCGCGCGTGCTTCCTGGCTGCGGCGAGTCGCTGACCGCGGTCTCACTTCCAGTCCTCGCGCCGCCCGGCCACCACGCCGGGTGGCCGTCCTCTCCTGAGCCGCCGCCGCCTCCAATCGGTCGGAGAGTTCTTTGGGGTGGCTGAGGGCGCTGAGGTGGCCGCCCGGCATCTCCTCGGGGCTGATGCCCAGGCGCTCGCGCGCGACCCTTCGCTGGAACTCGGCCGGGAAAAGCCTGTCGTCCCGGCCGGTCAGCAGCCTGGTCGGCACGTCGGGCCAGGCAGCCAGCGGCCAGGGCTGTCCGAATGGTGTGGCGGACTGGCGCCGGTCGTTTGCGCCCGCCTCGTCGATCACTCGCTGAGGCATGTCGTGGAAGAACGTTGTGAGGGGGTCGAACTCGGCGTCGGTCGGGCGGCCTTCCTGGAGATCCTTCTCGCGCTGGGCGTCGGGTTGTCCGGTGTTCGTCCACCACTCGCCCGCGGACTCGCCGCTTTGGGGAATCATCGGGTTCACGAGGACGAGCAGGGATACCGATCCCGGTAGCCGCTCGCAGACCAGGGGTGCGGTGTAAGCGCCCATCGAGTGGGCGACAAGAACGAGATCGGTGCGCTCGCCGACGGCCTCGATGACCACGTCGGTGTACTCGGGGAGTCCAGCGGCGTCGTCGTCGGCGGGCAGGTCCACCACCACCACGTCATGTCCGCGTTGACGCAGTTCGGAGTCGACCAGGTGCCAGTACCAGGCGCTGCCCCCGGCTCCCGGGATCAGCACGTACGTCATGCCGGTGACGATACCGCCGATGCAGCTCAATGAGTCGCCCCCCTCAAACCAGCCTCTTGACTTCGTGCTATGCGCGCATATAGTATGTGCACATACTAAACCGAAGGAGGAACGTGACGTGTGGAGCTACGAGACCAGCCTCGAGACCGGGGCCGGCGCCGAAGCCGTCTTCGAAGTCTTCAGCGACTTGGCCAACTGGCCCGAATGGAACGCCGGGGTCGAGCGAATGGAGCTGCAGGGCCCCTTCGCCACCGGGACGTCGGGGACCATGTTCATGCCGGGAGAGGAGCCGCTCGCCTTCCGGCTGGTTTGGGTCGGTGAGGGCCAGGGCTTCGAGGACGAGACCCCGATTCCGGATGCCGGTGTGGTGGTTCGCGTCCGGCACACACTGGATCCCCTGGCGACGGGCGGCACTCGAATCACGTACGCGGCGACCCTCGACGGTCCCGCCGCCGACACGGTCGGCCCCGAGGTCGGGCCCGCCATCACCGCCGACTTCCCCCAGGTGATGGCCGCGCTGGCCGCGCGCGCCGAAGCGGCGGAGGCGGCAGCCTCCCGGTGACTCGGCCGGTCGGATCGCGAGCCCAGGGGCCTCCGCGAGGGCGTGGGCGGGAACCCGGCGAGAGTCCCGGGTTCCTGCTCTGGCGCGTCACGCTGCGCTGGCAGCGCGTCATGGTGGCCGCTCTGCGCCCGCTCGGGCTGACTCACGTGCAGTTCGTGCTCCTCGCCAGCGCGTGGTGGCTGACCGAGGTGGCGGGGGAGACGCCCACACAGCAGCGTCTTGCCGGCCACGCCGCCACCGATCGCATGATGACCTCACAGGTGCTCCGGGCCCTGGAAAGAAGGGGATTGGTGACCCGGTCAGCCGACCCGGACGACTCCCGAGCGCGGCGGGTGGGCGTCACCGCGGAGGGGGCCGCACTGGCC
>JALYYF010000380.1 GCA_030946725.1 Candidatus Dormiibacterota bacterium | reverse complement strand
AGCGGCGTGAGCTTGGAGGCGTTGGCCGTGGAGAGCGTGGTCTCGCCCGGATTGGCGGCCGTGCGGGCGGGATCGTGCAGGAAGGTGGGCCAGTCGGATGACGCCGCGGCCGGCCCCGACCGCGCAGGGCTCGCCGGCGTGGGTGCGGCTAAAGCCACCGTGCTGCTCGACAGCAGGACGAGCAGTGAGCAGCCCAGGGTCAGCGCCGCCGCGACCAGCCGGCGCGGCTTGATAGTGAGCTCAGGCCTGGAAGACCCTATCGACAGTTTCATGGATCACCCCCGAAGTCAGCCAAGGTGTGAGTGGGGCTCTGACCCCACTCAATCAAACGGGGGCCGCCGCACCGTGCCCGACGATTCTGAGAAACGAGCCACAGAGTCCGCAATGGGAAGACGCTCCCAGACGACTGACTGAGTTGGCACCCCTACAGGGGCGCGCTCTCTGTACCCGCCCTCAGAGGAGCTCCGAGATGAGGGCGGCGGCTCGTTCCGCACCACCGGGCCGTACCGGCAGGTAGGCAGGCTCGCGTCCGAGCTCTTCTGCGATCGCAGCCGCCAGGTTGTCGGACGTCGCCTCCTCGAAGCTGACCCGGCGCCCGGCCCGATGCCGCTGGAGCCGGTGAGCCACGTGGTAGTGCTGCTCGAAGTGGTGGCGCAGTGGAAAGTAGAGGAACGGCCTGCGCAGCGCCGTGAGCTCCATGGTGGTGGCCAGGCCACCCTGCACGAGGGCGATGTCGCAGGCAGCGAGGTGGCGGCGGAGCTGGGGGACGTAGCCGCGCACCTCGACGCCTGGCTGCCGGGGCAGTGAGGCGGGATCGAGACGGGGTCCGGCTACGGCGATCATGCGGAGCTCCGGCACCCGGCGCCTGGCGGCCGGGAACGCCGCGATAGTGCGCTCGAGGAGTGCCCGCCCAACGCCGGACCCCCCGACAGAGACAAGGCACACTTTCTCGCCGGGGGCGTAGCCGAACTCA
The DNA here is from genome assembly GCA_030946725.1 of Candidatus Dormiibacterota bacterium. Lineage (GTDB taxonomy): Bacteria > Chloroflexota > Dormibacteria > Dormibacterales > Dormibacteraceae > Nephthysia. The sequence continues at coordinate 1,556 of JALYYF010000380.1, read as the reverse complement.
TCCCGCAGCGCCTCCCGGTCGAGCGCTTCGGGCTCGAAGCCGAGGACGTAGCCGCTGAATGCATAGCGTTGCGAGACCCAGCGCCGGATGTTGGGCAGGCCAGGACCGAAACGGCCCGGAACAACGTCCATCCGCTCCCCGATGAAGATCGAGCGGTCGCGGACGCGGGGGAACCTCTCCACCTGCTCGACCATCTCCGCGTTGTAGTCGGCCGTCAGGGCCGCCTCTGCGCGACCGCCGTCCGGCATGGGGAGCCAGCCCACGAAGTCTGTCAGCCAGGCATACGCGGCGGTCTTGAGCTCCGGGTTCTCGTGAAGGTAGTAGTCGAGCTCCCAGGCCTCGTCTCCCACCCAGAGGTCGTAGTCGCGCTCGCGCACGAGGTCGAGAAAGACCATGAAGTTGGCGACCAGGATCTCGTCCATGCGCCGCCAGGCCTGGAACACGTGAAGGTCGTGCTCGGAGGCCTCCGCATCGACGTGCGCAGCCTCCCCGGCCAGCTGCCGGCTGGCGGGGTGCACGGTCTCGCCGCTCTCCAAGAGGACGCGGGTCACCGGCGACTGCGCCAGCCACTCGATCTCGAGGTCGGGATGGAGCCGGCGCAGCTCGTGCGCGATGGCCAGGTCTCGGTGCGCGTGGCCAAGGCCGATCGGTGAAGACACGTAGAGCGCCCGCCGCGGCCGCCGCAGGGCGCGGCGGCGGACTCGAGGTGGTGTGGGCGATCCCAGCGCGACATCGCGGAGAAGCGCATTGAGGGTGACCGGGTCACGGGCGTGGGGGGCATGGCCCGAGCCCTCGAACGTGACCAGCCGCCCCGCCGTGGCCCGCGCCAGGGTGGCGCCCACCTCATGCGGCACGACGCGGTCGTCGCTGCCGTGGGCGACCAGCACCGGGCAGCGCACCCGTGCGCTGAGGGTGGCGGCGAGCTCGGGGCTGAGCAGGCCGGCGAGCTCGGTGGCCACGACGGTCTCAGCGGTGGCCTCCAGGCCCCAGCGGACGCCGTCCTCCCGCTGCTTGGTGGAATGCTTCTCCGAGAAGACCTCCGAGAAGAAGAACTCCAGGAAGTCGCGATAGTCTCGCACCCAGTGGTGGCGGTTGTACTTGGACCAACCCTCGTAGCTGGCCCTCGGCTCGCCGAAGGACTCCATGGCCGCCCGCCGCCAGGGATGACCTGGCGCCAGTGGCAAGACCGGTGACACGAAGACGAGCGAGCTGACCCGGTGTGGCTGCTGTGCGGCCAGCATCAGCGCCCAGGCGGCGCCCCGCGAGTGCGCCACCAGCGTGGCTCGTTCCGTAGCTGTGGCGTCCATAACCGCCAGCGCGTCGCCCGCGAACTGTGACACGGCGTAGGCGGCAGGGTCGGTCGGGCGGTCAGAGCCTCCGTTGCCCCGCCCGTCCATGGTCAGGACCCGCAGGTGGCGAGCCAGGAAGTGAACCTGGGCCTTCCAGGCGCGGGAGTGGTTGATCGACCAGGTGGGGAGGAGGAAGACCGTGAGGTCTCCCTCTCCATGGACCTCGAAGCGGACTCGGACGCCGTCGCGTTCGACCAGGCCGACCTG
>JALYYF010000361.1 GCA_030946725.1 Candidatus Dormiibacterota bacterium | reverse complement strand
AGGTTGCCGTCGAATGGCACTACGGCGGCGCGGTCGACGTCGCCACTCCGCAGGCGCAGAACATCCTGTGGGCGGAGCTCATCCGCGGCGGCGTCACGACCCACGCCTTCGACAACTCGCAGCGGCTCGTCGACCTGCCGATCAACGCCCGTACGCAGGCCGGCCTGACCGTGCACGCGCCGGCGACTCCGACGATTGCGCCGCCGGGCTGGTACATGCTCTACCTCGTCGACCAGAACCACGTGCCGTCGAGCGCGACCTGGATCCACCTCTCCTGAGACGTCTCCGCACCCGCGCTAGCACGTTCGTGGTCGCAGTGTTGAGCGAATTGACGCCCGGTGGAGCCCTCGTCAATGCTGGCGGCCATGAACCCGCTCATTCGGGTGAACGTGGGAGAAGGCATCGCCGAGCGCGAAGCGGGGCCGCGGCGAGGGGCGGGTGCCGCCCCGCCCTTCGGCCGGCAACAAGCGCAGGACATCCGCGCTCAGGCTCTCCGCACGCGGCGCAAGATCGACCTGGCCGAGCGGCAGCGTGACGTCACGACGGAGGAGGCCGAGCAGATCAAAGCGGCCCTCGACAGCCTGGTCCGCGACGCCGCCGCGCTCGCCGGCGGGCGGCCCGTGGCGGGGGCGGGGGCTCAGGACCTTCTGAGCCAGGGCCGGTCCCTGGTGCGCCGAGCCCGGGCCCTGCGGGAGCTGCCCGAGTCGCTGCACCGGAGGGCCGAGCGAGGACGCAGCGTCCGCGGCCTGCAGCTGGTGACGGGTTTTCAGGTCCGCCCCACGGTGATACGCGTCGGAGAGCACGAGGCGGCCGGTATCAGCTTCGTCTTGACGAGCAAAGCGGAGAGCGCCCAGACCTTCGTTCTCTCCAGCGAAGGGCAGGAGGGGACTTCCTACCGGTTCTTCAACCTGCAGACGCCGGTGCCCGGCTACCATGTCGCCGTCTGGGACGGGACCTTCGACGGCAGCCGGAACCGCCCTCCGCAGCCGGGCACCTACCGAGTGCACCTGATGCTGTCCGGCAAGGGTGGCCGCAGGGAGCACGTCATCGAGCAGGTCCGGGTGGAGAATCCAGGCGGCGCGACGGTGCTCCCACGGACTGCGTCCGGGCTGGCACTCGTGTCGCTGACCTTCGACGGCAGCCGCGCCACCCTGACGGACAGCGGCGGAAACCGGATCTCCATGAGGGCGGTGTCAGGGCTCAAGCCGAACAACCGGCGCAATCCCGACGGACGCGACTACACCAAACCTCAGCACCAACACCTGAAAGACCGTGGCCCGATCCCGGTGGGCGTCTATTCGATTCGCCAGAACGCGGTGCAGCACCCCCGGCTCGTGGGCAACCGCCTTCTGTATCCGTCAGGCCAGTCTGCGACCGGGTGGGGTCCGATCCGCGCACCGCTGATCCCGATGACGGTGAGCGATCGCAGCGGGTTCTTCCTCCACCTGGACGTCACCGACGACGGGACCGCCGGCTGCATCGGGATTCACCCGTCCGAAGAGGGCAGGTTCAACCAGGTGATGTCGCTGATATCCCGGATGCCGAACACCGCGCTCCGCGTCGAAGTGAACTATCCCTGACAGCCCCGGCCGGCGTTCAGCCACGGAGGTCGAGGGGGACGACGGACCAGTGGCCGGCGCCGTCGTCCGTCCGGAACAGCTCGGCGCGCGCGAAGGCGGGCTTGACTCCGATGGCCCATGCGCTGCGGTCGCTGACCGGCTGGAGCCAGCTGATCGAGAGCCCGTCGGGAACCGGCCCACCGCGGCGCCGGCTGCGGCCGGCGTCAGAAGTCGTGAAAGCCGCGGCGCCGGCTCCGCGCCACCAGTGGGTCGCGTCGAGGAAGGCGGTCGTACCGACGGGCTGCTCGAGCCGCACCGGGGTGCCCCAGGTCCGGCCGCCGTCTGCGGACCCGTAGACGTACGCGGTCCTGTTTATGAAGCCCCGAACCGCCCATACCAGGGCGGTGCCGTCCGGAAAGACGGTCGGAAGCCCTATGTCGCTTAGCGGCGTTGCGTCCCCGGGAGGCGCCGGCAGCGTGGCGGCCTGCCAGTTCGCCCCGCCGTCGCTGGTCATGGAAAGGACGGCGTCCGCCACAATCACCGGTGCCTGGACCAGCCAGCCAGTCGACGCGTCGGTGAACTTGAGGCCGGTGGGCGTCCCGCCGCTGGACCGGCCGTGATCGGCGGGATGCAGATTGTCCGTGGAGACCATCGCGGTCCAGTGGGAGCCCCCGTCGTTCGTCCGGTAGAGGCTGAAGTCATGGGGTGCCGCACCGGCGATCAGGCTGCGCAAGTACCAGCCGTGCGCGGGATCGGCGAACGCGGCCACGGAGCCAGCCCCCTCTATTTGGCCGTTCGAAGGCAGCGGCTCGTCGGTCCAGTGAGCGCCACCGTCGTCCGTGCGAACCAGCCGCTTCATGCGAGCAACGGCCGGCTGGCTGGATCCGAGCACCAGGCCACGTCGGTCGTCGAACACTCGGATCGATGTCACGCTGAGGGACGGCAGGTCGCCCATCCTGCGCCAGTGGTGGCCACCGTCCGAGGTGGCGAGCACCGAGCCGTTCACCACGATCCAGCCGGTGCGGGCAGAAACGAACTGTGCGGGTCCGGGATAGGTCACGGCCTGCGGCCTGGACGCCGTCTGCGCGGCGCGTCCGGCGGGGCGAAGGTAGACGACCGAAGCGACGGCGATCAGGATCGCCGCAACCGCCATCACGATCAGAGCCTGGCTGCGCCGAGACGGGGTGGGCATGTCCCGCAGGGAAGCGGGCCGCGGCTGAGCAAGGCACGTCGGATCTCGTCCCCTACTTTTCGAAGACGCCCAACAGATGGACGCGCAAGAGTCTCATCGGGCCTCGGTCGAGGAGCCGCTCGATCCCGCGTGCCAGCAGGAATAGCGGCCAGTTGAAGCTGATGTATGTGGGGTCTCCGTTCAGCGCGAGCTGCCGGCGGCGAAGACCCGCTGAATCGAGGGCCCGCCCCAGCCGACGCGGTGAATTCGTCCGATAGCGGACAGGGTAAGTGTCGCGCTCCTGGCGACGGTAGAGCCGCCGAGTGAAGAGCTCGTGGAGCCGGTTCGGCACCAGACGGATCAGCCAAACGTTGTAGTTCCAGCTGTTCGGCGTCAGGAAGACCAGACGACCGCCGGGCTTGAGCACTCTGTAGACCTCAGCGAAGGCTTCCGACGGATACGGGAGGTGCTCCAGTACCCAAGCCATCGCAACCAGGTCAATACTGGAGTCCGAGAAGGGAAGACGTTCCACAGACGCCGCGACCAGGTGCCTGTACGCGCCGTTCCGGCGAAGGGCATCCAGGTCCGGGTCGACGCCGCTGCTGAAGCCGGCCTGGCTCAGTGAGGGTGCCAGCCAGCCGGCGTGCCGCAGCCGACATCCAGGGCTGAGCCGGACGGCCGGAGGTTCTCGGCGACCAGCTGGCGGTAAAGCTCCAGGCTGCCCTTCCACCCGGGCCTCAGCCGCGCATATTCAGCGCGGTATCGTTCCTGTCTGGCGGTCACCCTCCCCCTCGGATCTGTCTCCCTTCGCCCGCCAAAACACCACGGCACGTTAGCCGGGATGTGACACGCCGCCGCCGCCGCTGGGTATGCACATCACGACATAGTCATCGCCGGAAGCTGACGGCCAGACGGCGATTTCAAACTACATGAAAGGAGCCGGAAATGAGCGAAGGTGGGCTCGAACGGGAGAGAGAGCGGAGCGGGGACGCGGCCGAGCGCCTGGAAGAGGATCGGGACGATGAGGTCGACCGGGACTCCGAGCAGAGCTTTCCGGCCAGCGACCCGCCCTCTGCTCAGCCGGGCGAGGCCTGAGGGCCGACCGACCTGCATTCTCGCTTCACGGTCCGGCTGTTGCAGAGCCAGGACCCGTCGATCGTGAAGTTGATGCTCATCCGCGGTGGCTCAGGTAACTGGGTGGGTGCAGAAGCGGCGCCCGCTTCGGCTCGAGCTCCAGGGTCACGAAGGGCCGGTGGATCACCGCCTGGGCGACGTTCAGCACCCGGACGCCGCCCGGGGTGACGGCCTCCACAGAGCCGTAGTGGGCGTGGCCGTGCAGCACCAGGTCGGCGCCGGCCCTGTCGACGGCCCCCGCCAGCAGGTAGCTACCCAGGAAGGGCCAGAGAGGGAGCGGCTCCCCGACCAGCGTCCCCTCGACGGGCGAGTAGTGCAGCAGCGCGACGCGGACCGAGGTGTCGAGGCTTCGCAGGGCCGCCTCCAGCCGCTCGGCGGACCGCCTCGTCGCCGCCACGAACGCCTTCATCTCCGGCTCTCCGAACTCGGTGGCGCAGGCACCGGCGAATCCGCCGCCAAAGCCCTTCACGCCCGCGACGCCGACGCTGACCCCCTCTATGTGCAGGACCGTCGCGTCCCCCTCCAGCACGACGATTCCAGCAGCGCGGAGTATCTCCGCGACCTCGACCTCGGCGTCGTGGTGGTAGTCGTGGTTTCCGAGGACGGCGACCACCGGAAAGGGCAGCCCCCGCAGCTCGTCGGCCAGCACGGCCGCCTCGCGGGGATCACCGCGCCGCGTGAGGTCGCCGGCGAGCAACAGCAGCCGGACCGGCTCCCTCTCGGCCTCCAGGTGGGGCCGCAGGCGGCCCACTGAGTCGGCGGCGAAATGGACGTCGCCGGCGGCCGCGATGCGGATCAATCCACCGCCACCTGGAGCTCGCTCCGGACCTCCGAACCCGGGGTGAGGCTGCGCAGCAGCTCCTCGATGGCGGCCTTGCGGGCGGCCGTCGCGACCTCACCCCTGACGACCAGCTGGTGGTTGGCGACCACGACGGAGACGTCCGGCTCGGCGATCTCCGGGTTCGTCGCCAGCGCTTCTCTGACCCGCGCAGCGAGATGGTGCTCGCGCTCGGTCTCGGAGCCGGAGGGCACCTGGCGCATCGCCTCATCGAACAGCTCGCGCAGGGGCTCCGGCGGCACGTACACGCCCTCGGAGACGGCGTAGAGGAGCAGGCTGAGCAGGCGCGGCGCGTGGTCCCGCCCCCGCTTCAGCAGGTATGCCCAATCGAGCTGGGTCTCGGTGGCGATGGCGAGGGCGTCGTACCAGTGCCGCGGCCGGTGCTCCTTGTTGGCCAGCGCCTTGATGAGCAGGATGTCCTCGGCGGCGAGGGCCTTGACCTCGCGGCCCAGCACCGTGACCTCGCGCAGGTGGGCGCGCATGTCCTCGTCGAAGAGGATCCCACCTGAGGACTCGAAGATCAGGTCGAGCAGGCTCTCCTCCCAGAAGGCCTTGTAGAGCCAGACAGGGTCGGTGCGCTCGGTGCGAAAGCCGGCCTGGCCCAGCGCCTCCAGGGCGGCCTCGGCGTGCTCAGGCGTGAGGAAGATGTCCACGTCCTTGGTCGCCCGCTCCCGGCCGATGCTGGCCGCCGCGAGGCCGCCCATGAGCGCGTAGGGAATCCCCGCCTGCTGGAGGACCTCGACCGCTCTCACCAGGACGTCCTCGTGCCGCCGCATCTGCTCCTCGTCGGTCACGCGACCACGCCTCCCGCCAGCAGGCTTCCGATCAGGCTGGAGTCCAGCCGCTCGAGCAGCTCGGCCGGCGTGCTGTAGATCTCCGCTGCCCCGGCTTCCTCCAGCTCGCAGCCCCCGGTGCCGCCGCTCAGCAGTGATATGCAGCGGAGCCCGCAGCGCCCCGCGGACTGGATGTCCCAGACCGAGTCGCCCACCGCGACGGCGTGCTCGGCGTCGAGCTCGCCGACCTCCAGCGCCTTGGCGAAGATGTCCGGCTCCGGCTTGGCGGCCTCGACGTCCTTGGAGCTGATGACGCCGTGCACCGCTTCACCCGCGTCGAGCTTGGCCAGCAGCACCTCCAGCTCCTCGGGCTTGGCGGAGGTCGCCAGCATGACCCTGCCGCCCCGGCCCGCTATGGCGCGCAGCAGGTCCGCGGCGTGCTCGAAGGCTCTCGCCTCGTCCCTCAGCTGCCGGTACTGCCGCGAGTGCAGGTCGCTCAGCTCGGGCTGCTCGCGCCCGATCAGCTCCTTGACGAGCTGCGGCGTCCCCATCCCGATGGATCGGTGGATGCGGTACATCGGCACCTCCTCGCCCACCTCGGCGAAGGTCCGGTACCAGGCCAGCGCGTGCAGGTAGTTGGAGTCGACCAGCGTGCCGTCCACGTCGAATATGACGCCTCGATTCATCTAGGGAGCACTCTCTTCATATCCGAAGGTAATACCAGGGTCGCCGCTGCCGGCTACCTGAAGAGGTCCATCTGGGGCGGACGAATCAGTTCGCGGCCATTCCCCGCCGGGCCCTGGGGATGGTAGCCGCGCACGAGCGCGACCGGGACGCGTTCGGTCTTTCCCATCACGAGCTCGGCCGCGGAGGCGATCTCGTCCGCGACGGCGACCACGGTCGCGGACAGCTCCTGCCCGAAGTCATCCGGCCGGCCCCGGTAGTCCACCAGTGCCGCCACGCCCGCCACGCCCAGGGCGACATTGACGATGCCCATGCGCCAGGCGCGGCCGAAGGTGTCCGCCACGATCACGCCCACGCGGCAGCCCGCCAGCCGGCCGATCCGCTCGCGCAGCCGTTCGGCGCTGCCGTCGGGGTCCTCGGGAAGAAGCGTCACGGAATCGTCGTCGGGCACGTTGGAGTGGTCCACCCCGGCGTTGGCGCAGACGAAGCCGTGCCTGGTCTCCACGATCAGCACCCGCTCGTCGCGGACCACCCGGACCGACTCGTCCAGGATCACCTGCAGCATGCGGGCGTCCCCGTGGAGGCTCTGCGCGTAGCGGCGGGCGCGCACCCCCGGTTCGACCGCCGCCAGCGAGCGCACCCGGCCCTCCGCCTTGGAGACGACCTTCTGGGCGACGACCAGGATGTCGCCGTCCCGCGGCTCGGCGCACGACACGATCAGCTCGGCCAGGTCGTCGCCCGGCCGGACCTCGGGGAGGCCGGTCACGCCGCTCACCAGGAGGCCGCCGGCCGTCACCGGGAGGGATTCACCGGATCGCCCGCAGCTCCTCCAGGTCGCTGGGCTCGTCCAGGTCGAGCGCCAGCCTGGGGGATTCGAAGAGCTGGAAGCGGACCTGGCGCTCGGCCGCGTCCGTGGCGAACTTCTCCAGCGAGGCGTCTCCGAAGTGCAGGTCCACCACCGAAGGCGGGCACAGGTACAGGGCGTTGGTGCCGCCCCGCCCGGTGGCCGCGGCCGCCAGGACGGCGGGGCTGCCCAGGCGCCGGCCGGCCTCGATCATCCCGGCCAGGTCGTCGGAGGTGACCAGCGGCAGGTCGCTGGAGAGCACGACCACGGCGCCGGCACCGCGGGCGGCCGCGTGCTCCAGGCCCAGCCGGGCAGCCGGGTTCTGGCCGGCCGGGCTGGACTCCAGCAGCACCTCCGCCCCCTGCCCGCTGGCCAGCTCCGCGGCCTCAGGGCTGCCGCAGACGGCGAGCACATGGTCGCCGGCTTCCGCCGCGCGCAGCGCCAGTCGGGCGTTGTCCACCGCCAGCGTTCGCCGGGCCGGGGGGTCGAGCGCCGGGCTGAGACGCTGCTTGACCGCCTCGAACCCCTTCACCAGCACCACCACCCACACGTCTTCCCCCTCCCCCTTGCCGGGAGCCTGCCCCTGTTCTCCCTCCCCCTTGCGGGGAGGGTAGGGAGGGGGTACCGCCCGGCGTCCCACCGGACCGCTCAGCCCCAACGCTCCCGCAGCCTTGGCAGGATCTGCTCGGAGTAGAGCCGCAGGAACCGAGCCTGGTCGTCTCCCGGCGCGTGGAAGACCAGATGCCTGAACCCCAGCTCCAGGTAGGGCGCCAGCTGCTCGATGTGCTCCTCGGGGTCGTCCGAGACCAGCCAGCGCCGCTCGGGGTCGGTCACCTTTGCGGCCCGCGCCTCCATCTCGCGCGGGTTGTGGACGTCGACCTTGTCCTCGGCCGGCAGCGCCAGTGCCGCCCAGATCCGGGTGTCGGCCAGCGCCCGCGCGCGGTCGCTGTCGAAGGCGACCTTCATCTCGATCGTCTTCTCGATGGCGTCGTAGTCGCGGCCGGCCGCCTCAGCGCCCTCGCGCACCGCCGGCAGCAGCTTGTCCCGGTATAGCTCGATGCCCTTCCCGGAGGTGCAGATCAGGCCGTCGCCCTGGCGGCCGGCAAAGCGCGCCACCACCTCTCCGGAGGCGGCGAGGTAGACAGGCACCGGCTTCTCCGGCCGGTCGTACACGGTCGCGTCGTGAACGTGGTAGTACTCACCGTCGAAGTCCACCAGCTCCTCCGTCCACAGCCGGCGCATCAGCGTGACCGCCTCGCTCAGGCGCCGGAAGCGCCCACGGAATTCCGGCCACTCGAAACCGAGCGGCACCTCGTTCAGCGACTCCCCGGTACCCACGCCGAGGACGACCCGCTCGGGGTACATCAGTCCCAGCGTCCCGAAGGCCTGAGCCACCACCGCCGGGTGATATCGAAAAGTCGGCGTGAGCACGCTGGTCCCCATCAGGACCCGCTGCGTGCGCTCGCCCAGGGCGGCCAGCCAGGCCAGAGAGAAGGGCGCGTGGCCGTCGGTGTGGCGCCAGGGGCTGAAGTGGTCGCTGACC
>JALYYF010000332.1 GCA_030946725.1 Candidatus Dormiibacterota bacterium | reverse complement strand
TCGACGCTGCTGGCCTCGTCATCCACGACCAGCACCTTGACCGGATGCTCGCGGACCCTCGTCGTCAACGCGTACTGGTCGAGCCGCGACAGCAGCGCCTTGCCGTCAACAGGCTTCACGAAATAGTCGTGCGCGCCGAGAGCGCGGCCCAGCTCGGGCTCGTCCACGACCGTCACCACGAGGATCGGTATGTCGCGCGTCTGCGCGTCGCGCTTCAGCGTGTTGAGCAGCTCCCAGCCATCGAGGTCAGGCAGCAGGATGTCCAGCGTGATGGCGATCGGCCGGAGCTTACGCGCCTTCTCGAGGACGTGGCTGCCTCCCCGGGCAACCTCCGCCGCATAGCCTCCCCGGGCCAGGTGGCGGACCAGCAGGTCGGCCGCCTCCCGGTTGTCTTCCACGATCAGAACAAGGGGCCAGTCTTCTTCGGCCGTGGGGGCCGGCGCGTCGTGGTCGCGCTCATCTTTCCTGGGGGCTCGTGCCTCCAGGGGCAGCACAAGCGTGAACGTGCTGCCGCCCTCCCGGGAGCTGTACACGTCGACCCGGCCGCCGTGGAGCTCTGCGAACCGCCGGGTGAGCGCCAGCCCTAGGCCGGTGCCCTGATGCTGCCGGTCAGGGCCTGAATCGAGCTGCTGGAACTCGGTGAAGATGCGGTCCAGGTCTTGCTCGGCGATACCGATCCCGGTATCCAGGACCGCGATTTCGACTGAGCCCTTCGCCCGGCGCCCCGCCACGCTGACCCGCCCGCCCTCGGGTGTGAATTTGATCGCGTTGGAGACGAGGTTGAGCAGCATCTGTTTCAGCTTTCCGCGGTCGGCGAGGATGGTGCCGGCCGGCCCCGCCTGACTCCTGGTCTTTATGTTCTTCGCTCGGGCCAGAGGCTCCACGATGGTCAGAACCTGTTTGACGAGCTCGGCGACGCGGACCTTCTCGGCGCGCAGCTCCATCTGGCCGGATTCCACCTTGGCCAGGTCCAGGATGTCGTTGATCAGGCCCAGGAGGTGCTTGCCGCTCCCGTGGATGTGGTCCAGAAAGCTGCTCCGCGTCGGGCCTGCGTAAGCGCCAGTGCCGTCGTCGATCAACAGCTCGGAGAAGCCGATGATCGCGTTGAGCGGAGTGCGGAGCTCGTGACTCATGTTGGCCAGGAAGACGCTCTTGTGCCGGTTGGCACGCTCGAGCTCGCCATTCAGCTCCCGCAGCTGCTCGATCAGCGCTGCCCGGTCGAGCGCCGCGGCGATGGCGCCTGCGTACTGTTCGAGGCGAGCGACCTCGTCCGAACCGAAGATCGGCGTGAACGGACCGGCTAAGACAACCAACTTTCCCCGGCCGGTGGTGAACGGTAGCGAGGCAACTATTGCCAGCCGTCCATGATCGCCGGGAACGTCCATGAGCTGGCTCGTCGACGCAGGAGCCACCTCACGGGTGAGATCGACCGCTTCATAAGGGCCGAGGCCCTGGACCGCGAGCGGCACGCCGTCGGCGCTCACGACCATGCCGGCCTCGGCGCCCATGAGGCGCATCGCCCAATCCAGAGCGCGATCGGCCAGGCTCTGGCGGTCGGGACTGAAGAGCAGCAGCTCCTCCATCGCCTTGCGGAGCGCCTCCTCCTCTCGGGCCCGCCACTCGCGCCGCAGCCATCCCGGCGGTGAGAAGCTCGCGTGAAGGAGGGGCACCGTGGCCAGCGCAACCATCTCGATCGCGAACTGGGACACGGGGTTGCGCACTGCGGCCCCGCCCCCGACCGCGACGAGAAGGACCAGAACCAGTCCGGCGTATCCCGTTCCCATCGCGCGAAGCCGAGCCCGCTGCACCGCCGGGCGGCCGTGAGCCGCCATCCAGAACCGGACGAGCGGTTCTGTCACGCATCCGGTCCAGACCAGGATCACGACCACCGCCGCAACGGACTGGACCGGGGCAAGGGTGGCGGACGCGCTTTGCGTGCCGGCCAGCAGGTAGAGCCCCGCCGCGGCACCGTTTGCGCACAAGGCGACGGCCTGCCACCTGGGCGTCAGCGGCAGGAACGCCGAGCGGAAGAGCAGAAGCGCGTAACCGGAAGCCAGGAATGCGAGGAGGTTGACCACGTTGAGCCATGCACTCGGGTGTCCCACCAGGGACTGCACCTGGCCGATGACCGCGACCAGGGCGAGCATTCCGATCGAGAGGGCCAGGAAGCCCAACTCGGGCTGGTGGTGCCTCAACCAGCTGAACGTGGTGGTGATGGCGAGAAGGACGAAGGCGACGGCGACGGCATGCTGGAGAAGGTCGAGCGCCTCGCTCACGGGCCCCTGCCCGGGCCAGGCGGCGCCATTCGCCGCCTGGCGGTTCTCGAGTCCATGTCCCAGGCCGATGCTGCCGGGGTATGGAGTTCGGAGCTATTGGGATCTTGTAAAGAAAAGTCGCGGATCGTGAACGACCCACGAGGCGCCGGCTCCCCGACCTTGCCGGCCGGCGCCGGACTCCGCTGTTACAGCGCCCGCATTCGGTTGTTCCTGGGGTTGTGCTCCACCTCGGCAAGGCCCAAGGCCTCGAGCAGCGGCGGCATGTACATGCCAAAGCGGCCGCGGAGGCCCTTCTTCATTCCGTACCAGCCACCGACGGGGTTGTCCGGCGAACGGCCCCACGCCTCAACCGTGCCCTCAGCCGCCGGCTTCTGCTCGTCGGCGCTGCCCAGCGGTATCCAGTCACCGTGTGCCTTCAGCATCGCGTGAAGGTCATCGATGGCCCGCAGCTGGTAGCGGAGCTCGGTCTTGCCGACCACGCAGACCAGAGCCGGTGGGTCCGCAGACTCGTCCCGATACATCTGGTACTCGGAGGAGCCGCTGGGCGTCGTCAACTCCCATGGCTGCTCCCGCGTGCCGGAGCCTTTGCTTTCGTTGGTCGTCATCGTTCCTCCAAGGCCACCAAGGTGGCGGCCGCCTTCTCGCTTTGAGAGCGGCAGAATGGTAACACGTTAGTTACCTTCAAGCCGAAGCGCGCCACGGCCGGCCGGCTTTTGTCGACGTCGGCGGGCGATCGCATAACTTGGTGACCATGAACTCCTTCTTCGAGGACCTGGGCGACAGGTTTGCGGCCGCCGGCGAACGGCGAGGCGTCTCCGTCACGCCGCCTACCCTCGACCAGGCGGTCGCCCGTGAGCTACTCGACCTGGCTCGGGTGGCGGCGCACACCCAGGAGCGCCGCTTTGCGCCGCTGGCGGCGTACATGGCCGGCGTCTTCACGGAGCGCTTCCGAGCGGCCGGTGGGCCGTCCGACCCGGTTGGAATTGC
>JALYYF010000247.1 GCA_030946725.1 Candidatus Dormiibacterota bacterium | reverse complement strand
GTTGGAGCGGGAGACGGGCTTCGAACCCGCTACCTCAACCTTGGCAAGGTTGCGCTCTACCGAGTGAGCTACTCCCGCGTCCCGATCGCTGCCCATGTTACCCAAAAGGCGGCTGCCGTCCCTGCAGCCCCCCCGGGGGGCGCGGCGAAACCTCCCCGGTCGCTAGGCCGCCATGTGGAGCCGGACGACCGTGCCCGAGTCGAACCGTCGCAGCTGGACGAGGCTGCACAGCTGGTTCGCCACCCACACGCCGCGGTGGCTCTCCTTGTCGCTCGGCGGCCACTCCCGGCCGGCCAGTGGGTCGTAAATCCGTTTTGCGGAGCGAATCTCGCATACGAGCGCGTCGTCGACCCGCCAGATCCGGAGGCGGCCGCGCGGGTCACTCAGGCCACGGGCCACCGCCATGACGGCGATCAGCAGGTCGTCTCTCTGCCCCTGGCTGAGGTTCACCTGGGAGGCAAGCTCGGAGACAAAGCTCCGGAGGACGACGGGAGCGAGGTCATCCAGCACCATCTCCGGCACAGCCGGTGGCGGCTGTGGCAAGGGCCTGGTCACGGTGGCCGCCGCTGCCTCCAGTCCGCGATAGTCGCTGCTCGGTCGGTGGCCGCCGCGGCTGACCAACACCGGATGGCTGCGCCGCGCCTCGTCGATCACCGCTGGAGCCAGCGCCCGGACGTCGTAGGGGCACAAGAGGGTCAGATCGGCGCCGGTCGCGAAGGCCAGGTTCAGGAGAGCTTCGTGATGCTGGGACTCTTCCAGCTCCGCCGCTGTTCGCTCGGGCCAGATGGGCTCGCCGATACCCCGGGCCGGGCCCTGACCGCCGTATCGCTCGAGGAACTGGCACCACATGGGGATGATGCGTGCGGGATTGCCCCCGATACCGGCCATGTCGGTCCAGTGGACCAGGCGGCCCTGGTCGGCGAGCCGGCGCCGCAGCAGATCGATCTTGGATGCGGCGACAGCCACCTGAATGGGCTCGCGGGCGGCGATTCCTTCTCGAATGAAGCTGAGCGTCCCGTCTACGAAGCCGGATTCATCTGAGTAGAGAAGGGCTTGATGTTGAAAGCCGCCCGACGCCCCCAGGGCAGCATGAGCTGAACCAGCCATTGAATTCGATTTTCATCGTACCAGCCGGTTGCGGCAGCGGCCCTAGGGGCCGAGCTCTTCCAGCCGCCGCACCCAAAAGGTGAGGCGGCGCTGGTAACGATCGGTCAGGGCCGGGGCGAAAGGTTGGGCCTCCGAACGCAGAAACTCGACCAGCTCCGCGTATACCGCGACCCAATGCACGGCCTCATCCGCGTTCGCCGACGTGGGCGCTTCACCAGGCAGCAAGCGATCGCCGTCCGGATCTTCTGCGTCCAGTCGCAAATCTCGCCGATCATCCAACATCTCGGCTCTCGCCTGGCCCCGCTCGTTGCGTTGCCGGCCGGTCGGTGGCAGGACGGCCGCCGCCCCGATCGTCCCAACCGCCTTCCGTGCACGCTCGCGGAAACGTCGGTGGAGACGCGGCAAAATCCCTGCCGCGTCAACAAAATTGACGGGTGAAATGATTTCTGTATATCCTTGCTAACACGTTAGCCATGCGTAAGACTATCAAGGATCCGGTTCTCAAGAGGACGGCGGCCGGCCCTGACGAGGAGCCGTCGCGCGAAGAGTTGCGCAAGGGCGATGTTCGGGAAGGCGAACCGGCCAGCGGCGGCACTCCGGCGGGCAGGACAAGCCTGGAGGAGGTCCGCCGCGGCGGTTTGATCGGGATTCTCCACCTGCTGGGCCCGGGGCTGATAACCGGAGCAAGCGACGACGATCCGTCCGGCATCGGGACCTACTCCCAGGTCGGCAGCCAGTTCGGATACGGCATGCTCTGGACTGCCCTCTTCACCTTTCCGATGATGGCTGCGATCCAGGAGCTGTGCGCAAGGATTGCTCTCCAGACCGGCGTCGGGTTGGGAACGTCGCTGCGCCGAAAATTCCCCGCGGCACTGGTGGGAGCCTGCGTGGCCGCGTTGCTGATCGCGAACACCATCAATCTCGGCGCCGACCTGGGCGCAGTGGCGGCCGGCGGTTCCCTCCTTACGAGGGGCACGGTACCGGCCATCTGGCTGATCCTGCCGGTCGCCCTGCTGGTCGTGTACTTCCAGTTCTTCCTCAGCTACACCACCATCTTCAAGATCTTCAAATGGCTTTCTCTGGCTCTCTTCGCTTACATCATCACCGGCCTGATCGCACACCCATCGCTGCGCACCGTCCTGATCGCCACGTTCGTGCCGCATATTGAGTTCTCGAAGGACTTCCTGGCCGGACTCGTCGCGGTGTTGGGGACGACCATCTCTCCCTACCTGTTCTTCTGGCAGGCCGCCGCCGAGATCGACCAGATGCGGGCCGCCGGCAAGATGACGGAGAGTCAGCGGCGGGGTGTCAAGCTCAGCGAGCTGAAGGCCGCGCGCGTGGACATCGTGATCGGGATGGCGTTCTCCCAGATCGTCATGTACTTCATCATCCTCACATCGGCGGCGGTCCTTCATGCGCATGGCAAGACCGATGTCCAAACGGCCAACGATGCCGCGCAGGCCCTGGCTCCCTTCCTGGGTCCATTCGCCTTTGTCGCCTTTTCTCTGGGCTTGATCGGAACCGGGCTGCTTGCGATACCGATCCTCTCCGGCTCCGCCGCCTATGCGTTGAAGGACTTCATGGGCTGGAAGGGGGCGCTTTCCACCAAGCCCCGCTACCGGCCGACCTTCTACGGCATCATCGCTGCCGCGACCGCATTTGGCGTGGGCATGAACTTCCTGCACGTCGATCCCATCAAGGCCCTCTTCTACGCAGCCATGATCAACGGGCTCGTGGCTCCACCGCTGATGGTCCTCATAGTCCTGCTCGGAGCGGACCGAAAGGTCATGAAGGACAAGGTGAGCGGAACCCTGAGCAAGGTGCTGACGTGGATCGGCACGGCGGCGATGACGGCGGCTGCGGCGGCCCTCATTGTGGTGACCGTCGTCCTCAAGTAATCCGGCCGGCCGCCAGGCCGGCGTGCCGCCCCGACGCGGCCGCTACTGTAGGCCAGGTGCGAGTGGCGACCTGGAACGTGAACTCCGTGAAGCAGCGGATGCCCCGGCTGCTCCCGTGGTTGGACCAGCGGCAACCTGACGTCGTGTGCCTCCAAGAGACGAAGCTGGCGGACGGCGCCTTCGCCGAGCTGCTCGGCGGCGAGCTTGCCCGGCGAGGCTACGCGACCGCCCACCACGGCGAGGCGCAGTGGAACGGGGTGGCGATCCTCTCACGCGTAGGGCTGGACGACGTCGTGGTCGGAATCGACGGCGCGCCGGGCTTCCCCCACCCGGAGGCGCGAGCGGTTTCCGCGACCTGCGGCGACGTTCGTCTGCACTCGGTGTACGTGCCGAACGGACGGGTGCCGGACTCGGATCACTACCGCTACAAGCTGGCCTGGCTCTCCGCATTGGCGGGGGCGGTGAGCGCCGGTCCGCAGTCCACGATTGTGTGCGGGGACATGAACATCGCGCCGACCGACGCCGACGTCTTCGACCCGGACGCCTACATCGGCCAGACCCACGTGACACCGGCAGAGCGGGCGGCGCTGGGTGACCTGGTGGCACGAGGCCTGCATGACGTGGTTCGGGATCGCTGGCCCGAGGCCCGGATCTTCACTTACTGGGACTACCGGGCGGGGATGTTCCACCAGGACATGGGGATGCGGATCGACCTGGTGCTGGCCACCGCACCGGTGGCGGGCCGGGTGCGGGCGGCCTGGATCGACCGGCAGGCCCGCAAGGGCAGCGGGCCGAGCGACCACGCGCCAGTGATCGTGGACCTGGACGTGGCGCCGGACGGCGACGCCGGACCGGTCGTGCCACCGCCGTCGGCGCCGGCCGTCGGCAGGGGCCGGAAAAAGCTACCCCAGGCACCCTGAGCAAGAGGGCACATGAAGGAGAGCCTTTGAGCGAGTGGACCAGTGACGACCGCAGCATGATTGGGGCTGCGGAAGAAGTTCGGATTGCGCCGCTCGGACGCGACGGCACGCTGGGCAAGCGGGTGACCGTCTGGGCCGTCCGTCTAGGCGACGACCTCTACGTGCGCTCCGTCAACGGCCGCAGTGCCACCTGGTTCCGTCGCGCCCAGGTGGGCCACGAGGGACGCTTGTGGGCCGGGGGCGTCGAGAAAGACGTGACGTTCGTCGAGACGGACGACAGGAACGAAGAGATCGACGCCGCCTACCGCGCGAAGTACGGCCGCCGTTACCCGAGCATCGTCCCCGACATCATGACCCCTGCGGCCCGAGCCGCCACGCTCAAGGTGCTGCCGCGTTCGACGAGCTCCTAGTTTCAACAACCACGCGTTCTGGAGAATGCTGAGAGGAGCCGCTATGCACTGAGACATCGACCCGGAGACAGGGGACCGCCACGGATCAGCCGGCCACACCACGAGGAGTCGATCCGCGTCATCCACCGCGCGTTTGCCGGAATCAACTTCATCCTCAACCCAGCCCTGGAGCCGGCGGCGCGGCGGAAGTCAATGAGCAATCAGTCGCCTGTTATGCGACGGCTCGCGTAGGTCGTGTGGGAACGTAATTGCGGTTGGGAAGCGTTGAACGGTCTGCGCCGGCCGGGGCTTGCGACACTCCGTAGACTATCAGCCGCCTCGAGACTACAAATGGGAGAGCCGATATGAGCGCCGTGGACCAAGGTCGGGATCGAGCGGAAGGGCCAGAAGGGCAAGGCGCCGAGGAGGAGTCTGGCGAACGGCAGTGGAGGCCACCAACGAGCAGCGATCAGGCACCAGGTGAAGAATCGGTCCAGATCAACGATCCTTACGTGGGGGACGATGCGGCCCCAGAAGAGGAGACCTCCCAGGGCCACGACCAGCATCAGACGGGCGGCTGATTGCGCGCCGCCTTTGCTGGACCGGTCTCCAAGCTGTCTCTGCAAGGGCTGCGGCACGCGGTTTCGTAGCAGGCGAGTGCCGCGTGTGACGACTGGATCCGGGGATGGATGAGAGGCCGTCCACTCGCCTAGTCCCCTTGGGACCGGCGTACACGACGCCGGGCCCATTCGATTCCCGTAAGTAGG
>JALYYF010000243.1 GCA_030946725.1 Candidatus Dormiibacterota bacterium | reverse complement strand
CGGCGGGTCTACAACCGGATGTCGCTGATCACCGATCGCGAGCAGCTGCCCGGGCGCACACTGCGCCGGCCCGTCAACAACAGCGACGGCCAGGAGCTTCTGCCCGCCGGCGCGGTGCTGGACGCCGACGCCGTGGCCAGGCTCCAGGAAGCGGGCATCCAGACGGTCGACATCCAGCCTTGGGCTTCGACCGAGGTGACCTACCTCTCGGCTGACGAAGAAGACATGTTCGGCATCGCCCAGGCCAACGCCATCCTCAACGAGGACGGCACCTTCATCGAGAGCCGGGTGCCCTCCAGGGTTCGCGGCCGTTTCGCGCTGGAAGAGACCAACAACATCCAGTACATGGACGTCTCGCCCAAGCAGATCGTCTCTGTGGCGACGGCCATGATCCCGTTCCTCGAGCACGACGACGCCAACCGCGCCCTGATGGGCTCGAACATGCAGAGGCAGGCGGTGCCGCTGATGATCACCGAGTCGCCCATGGTGGGCACCGGTGTCGAGCACTTCGCCGCCAAGTACTCCGGCGAGATGATCGTCGCCGACGTCAAGGGCATCGTGTCGGACGTCGCCCATCCGCAGGACCTGAAGGGCATCCACGCCAATCCGGTCTTCGAGATCGTGGTCACGCCGGACGACGGCTCCGCCGACCGGCGCTACCCGCTCCAGAAGTTCTACCGCTCCAACCAGGGCACCTGCCTCAACCACCGCGTGGTGGTGCAGCCGGGCCAGCGCGTCGAGCCCGGAGACCTCCTGGCCGACGGCCCCGCCATCGACGAAGGGGAGATGGCGCTCGGCCGCAACGTGCTGGTCGCCTTCATGCCCTGGGAGGGCTACAACTTCGAAGACGCCATCCTGCTCTCGCAGGACATCGTCAAGGACGACAAGTACACCTCGATCCACATCGAGGAGTTCGAGATCGAGGCCCGAGAGACCAAGCTCGGCCCCGAGGAGATCACCCGCGACATCCCCAACGTGGCGGACGACGCGCTGCGCAACCTGGACGAGCGGGGGATCATTTACATCGGCGCCGAGGTCATCCCCGGCGACATCCTGGTCGGCAAGATCACGCCGAAGGGCGAGACCGAGCTCTCGGCCGAGGAGCGGCTGCTGCGCGCCATCTTCGGTGAGAAGGCGCGAGAGGTCCGCGACTCCAGCCTGCGGGTGCCGCACGGCGAGCGCGGCATCGTGGTCGACGTCAAGGTCTTCAGCCGCGACAACAAGGACGAGCTGCCCCCGGGCGTCAATGAGCTGGTCCGGGTCTACGTCGCCCAGAAGCGGAAGATCTCCGCGGGCGACAAGATGGCCGGCCGGCACGGAAACAAGGGCGTCGTCGCCCGGATCCTGCCCCCGGAGGACATGCCTTTCCTTCCCGACGGAACGCCCGTCGAGATCGTGCTCAACCCGCTGGGCGTTCCCAGCCGCATGAACCTCGGGCAGGTGCTCGAGACTCACCTGGGCTGGGTGGCGAAGGCGATCGGAGCCAACATCCAGACACCTGTGTTCGACGGAGCGCCGCTGACCGAGATCCAGAACGAGCTCGAGCGGCACGGCCTGCCGCGAGACGGACGCGTGTTCCTGCGCGACGGCCGTACCGGCGACCAGTTCGACCAGTCGGTCACGGTCGGCTGGATCTACATGCTGAAGCTGCACCACCTGGTGGAGGACAAGATCCACGCGCGGTCCACGGGCCCGTACAGCCTGGTCACCCAGCAGCCGCTGGGAGGCAAGGCCCAGTTCGGCGGACAGCGCTTCGGAGAGATGGAGGTCTGGGCACTCGAGGCGTACGGCGCCGCTCACGTCCTCCAGGAGATCCTCACCGTCAAGTCGGACGACATCGTCGGCCGCGTCAAGGCCTACGAGGCGATCGTCAAGGGCGACAACACGCTCGAAGCCGGCATCCCGGAGAGCTTCCGTGTGCTGGTCAAGGAGCTGGAGGGCCTGGCGCTCGGGGTCGAGATCCTGAGCGAGGACGAACGCCAGATCGTTCTCAGTGAAGAAGACATCCCGGAGCTCCCGCTCGACCTGGGCATCAACCTGGAGCGAGACGAGATGGGGGAAGAGAGCAGCGAGTGACCCCACGAAGCGGAAGCGTTTCGCGGGGCACCGCCACCCCGCCACGCACGGTTGTAACAACTAGAGGGAGACAAGCGAGACTTGCTTAAGCTCGAAAACTTCGACGCGCTGCGGCTTTCCCTGGCCTCGCCGGACACGATCATGTCCTGGTCGCACGGTGAGGTAACAAAGCCGGAGACGATCAACTACCGGACCCTGCGCCCCGAGCGCGACGGCCTCTTCTGCGAGCGCATCTTCGGTCCCACCCGGGACTGGGAGTGCCACTGCGGGAAGTACAAGCGTTACCGCTACAAGGGCATCATCTGCGACAAGTGCGGAGTCGAGGTGACCCGGAGCAAGGTTCGCCGCGAGCGCATGGGCCACATCAAGCTGGCCTCCCCGGTCAGCCACGTCTGGTACTTCAAGGGCATCCCCAGCCGCATGGGGCTGCTCCTCGACATGTCTCCCCGGAACCTCGAGAAGATCCTCTACTTCGCGAACTACATCGTCACCGACGTCGACGAGCGGATCCGGGAAGAGCTTCTGGCCAGCCTCTCGATCGACACCGACGAGGAGTCGCTGCGGCTGCGTGGCGACGTCGACGCCAAGGCGGACGAGATCCGCAAGCGCCACGAGGAGGCGCATCGGATCCTGCGTGACGAGATCGAGGCCGAGGTGGCCCGGCTCCAGAAGGAGTACGAGGACACCGTCAACCTGCTGACCACCCAAGGCCAGACCATCCAGGAGACGATCCGGACCGGCCTGGGCACGAAGGCCAAGCGAAACCTGGTCGTGGGTCCCGAGGGCGACGAGGACGTCGTCGTCGTCAAGGGCGAGACGATCGCCGAGGACATGATCCAGGCGACCCTGCGCAAGGTCCAGGAGAAGATCGAGCGCGTCGAGTCCAACATCCGTGCCGCTCAGGAGACCGCCCGCGCCCGCCTGGCCCAGGCCGAGGCGGAGCTGGAGGCCGCCATCCACGAGGCCACCGGCGAGCAGCGGGAGGCGATCAGCTCACAGCTGGAGGAGCGCCAGCGCGAGCTGGAGACGACCCGACAGGACCTGGAGCAGCTGCACGTCAAGCAGATACTCACCGACACCCAGTACCGCGACTTCCAGGAGCGCTTCGGTCGTGCCTTCCGCGCCGCGATCGGCGCCGAGGCCGTCCGCGACCTGCTCGGCCGGATCGACCTCGACCAGGAGATGTATCGCCTGCGCGACGAGTCGAGGACCGCGAGCGGGCAGCGGCGGCAGAAGGCGATCAAGCGCCTGAAGGTCGTGGAGGACTTCCGCAAGTCGGGCTCCAGCCCGACCTGGATGGTCCTCGAGGTGCTGCCGGTCATCCCGCCCGAGCTGCGGCCTATGGTCCAGCTGGACGGCGGTCGCTTCGCGACCTCCGACCTCAACGACCTCTACCGCCGCGTCATCAACCGCAACAACCGGTTGAAGAGGCTGCTGGAGCTGGGCGCGCCGGAGATCATCGTCCGCAACGAGAAGCGGATGCTGCAGGAGGCGGTGGACGCCCTGGTCGACAACGGCCGGCGCGGCCGCGCCATCACCGGCACCGGCAACCGCAAGCTGAAGTCCCTCTCCGACCTGCTCAAGGGCAAGCAGGGGCGCTTCCGCCAGAACCTGCTCGGCAAGCGCGTCGACTACTCCGGCCGCTCGGTCATCGTGGTCGGCCCCGAGCTGAAGCTGCACGAGTGCGGCCTGCCCAAGAAGATGGCGCTCGAGCTGTTCAAGCCGTTCGTCATGCGGGAGCTGGTCAACAAGGGCCACACCACCAACATCAAGTCGGCCAAGCGAATGGTCGAGCGGAGCCGGACCGAAGTCTGGGACGTCCTTGACGAGGTCATCCGGGATCACCCGGTGCTGCTCAACCGCGCCCCGACCCTGCACCGCCTGGGCATCCAGGCGTTCATGCCTGTGCTCGTCGAAGGGTCGGCCATCCAGATCCACCCGCTCGTGTGTGCCGCCTTCAACGCCGACTTCGACGGCGACCAGATGGCCGTGCACGTGCCTCTCTTCAGTGGCGCCATCGCCGAGGCGAAGAACCTGATGATGTCGTCGCAGAACATCCTGTCCGCCGCGGACGGCCACCCGGTGGTCGCCCCGACGCAGGACGTGGTCCTCGGCTGCTACTGGCTCACCGCAGCACGCGGTGACATGCCGAAGGAAGCCCAGCTTGCAAAGCTGCGCGCGTTCACCTCGGAGAACGAGGTCGTGCTCGCGCTGGAAAGCAAGGTGGTCAAGCTGCAGGAATGGATCCGCGTGAGGATCGGAGACACGCTCATCGTCACAACGCCTGGGCGTGTCGTCTTCAACCAGTCGCTGCCCGTCGGCAAGGCGCCGCAGGGCACCGGGGGCGCGTCACCCGACGAAGTCGCGTCGATGTCGCCGCTGCCCTTCCAGAACGCTCATTACGACCGCAAGCTGCTGCGCACGCTCGTGGCGGACCTGTACCGCCTGTACGGCAGCGATATCACGGCTGTCGTGGTCAACGACATCAAGCGGCTTGGGTTCCGTTACGCCACCCAGGCCGGAATCACGGTCTCCGCAATGG
>JALYYF010000227.1 GCA_030946725.1 Candidatus Dormiibacterota bacterium | reverse complement strand
ACCGCCGCGCCGCCGTAGAACACGGCGTCCAGCCGGACCGAGGCGACCAGCCCGGCGAGCGGCGGACCCAGCAGGATGCCGGCCATGTCGGAGGCGCGAAGCCTGCCGAAGGCCTTGCCACGGTCCTCGGACTCGGTCAGGTCGGCGATGAGGGCGGTCGCTGCGATGGCCACCGAGCCGCCTGCCAGCGCGTGCACGAAGCGCACCGCGATGAGGGCGGCGGCCGGCACCGGGAGCAGGTAGAGCGGGAAGAGCAGCGCGTAGGCCAGCAGCCCGAGCACGAGCACGGGTCGGCGGCCGAAGCGGTCCGAGAGCCGCCCCGCCGGGTACTGGACCAGCGCCCGGCCCACGATGCCGGCGCCGAAGACGAGGCCAACGAGAAGGGAGGTGGCTCCCCTCGAGGCGACGAAGAGCGGGAGGACGGGCAGGAAGAAGCCGATCCCCAGCGCCGTCAGCGCGTTGGCACCGAGCAGCGTCCAGACTGCGGTCGCCTGCCGGCGGCCGCCGGGGCGGCCGGCCCGGCCGAGCTCGGGAGCTTCCTGCGCCATGGCAGGAGGCTATCTAAGTCGGAGCCGGCGGGTGGGGGCGCTGCGCGCCCAGGAGGTTTATCGCGGCGCCGAGCAGCAGCAGCGCGACGCAGAGCCCCATCGCCAGGTGGAAAGCGGCGGTCGAGGCCTGGAGCGCCGGCTGCACCCAGCGCGGGTCGAGCGGCCGGTTGAGCGGGCTGACGCCCGGTGGCTGGGCTCCCAGCTGGGAATAGAAGACGGCGGACACGCCGACGAAGACCAGCGCCCCCGCCAGCTGCGGTCCGACCCTGGAGACCGCGTTGTTGAAGGCCGAGGCCACGCCCGAGTTGTGGGCCGGGACGGAGGTCATCAGGGCAGTGGTCAGCGGCGTCACCAGCAGCGCGATGCCCAGCCCGAAGAGCATGACGGCGGGGAAGAGGTCCAGCCAGTAGCTGGACGGCGGTAGCAGGCTCCCCGGCCGGCCCAGGTCCAGGTTCCAGGGGACCGTGGTACGGGGAATCCGCATGTACCAGGCGACGCCGGCAGCCATGAGCAGGGGGCCGACGACCAGGAAGGGCCTTGGTCCGATGGCCGTCGCCACTCGACCGGCTCTGGCGGAGAGCAGGATCAGCAGCACGCTCCCCGGCAGGCCGATCAGGCCGGCCGCCGCCGCCGAGAAGCCGATCACGCCCTGGAGGTAGAGCGGGAGGTAGTAGCCGACCACGTAGAGCGCGCCGTAGATGACGATCGAGGAGAGGTTCACCGTGGTGAACATCCGGGAGCGGAACAGTGACAGCGGGACCAGAGGATGGGGGGAGCGCCGGAGCCTGAAGGGCAGCAGCACGAGCGAGGCCACGCCGACCATCAGCAGCAGCCAGCCCAGCGGCGAGCGCCATTCCCGCTGCTGTCCGTAGATGGTGCCGAAGGAGAGACCGCCGACGGCCAGCGCGAAGAGCCCGGCGTCGAGCCAGTCGAAGCCCTTCGGAGCCTCTTCGTCGCGGCTCTCGGGCACGTGGGCGAGCGCGGCGTAGACCGCCACGGCGACCAGCGGCACGTTGATCAGGAAGGCGGCCCGCCAGCCGACGGTGTCGACCATCAGGCCTCCCAGGAACGGGCCCGCCAGGACCATCAGTGAGGTGCCGGCCGCCCACAGGCCGTATGCGCGGCCCTGCTCCTCGCCCTCGAAGTTCACGCGCAGCAGCGACAGCGAGCCGGGGACGAGCAGGGCCCCGGCCGCGCCCTGGAGCACGCGGAACACGATCAGCAGCTCGATGCTCGGCGCCAGCCCGCAGAGCAGCGAGGCGAGGCCGAAGCCGATCAGGCCGAGCACGAAGGTGCGCTTGCGTCCGTACTCGTCGCTCAGGGCGCCCGCGGCCACCAGCAGCGCCGAGAGGGTGAGCAGGTAGCCGTTGTAGACGTAGGTCTGCGCCTCCAGCGTGCCGAGGAGGTGGCTGGGCAGCTCGCGTCCGATGCGGGGAAGGGCGACGTTCACCACGG
>JALYYF010000086.1 GCA_030946725.1 Candidatus Dormiibacterota bacterium | reverse complement strand
TCTACGACGCCAGGCTCGGCCAGGTCGTGTACCTCAACCGCGTCGCCGAGGCGTGGGGGTGGAGCGGATCGGCGTGGCGGTCGCTTTCGATCGGCGCGGCTCCGCGCCTGGCCGAGCCCGGATCGGTCGCGAACCCCGGGTTGTTGCTGGTGGCGATGGGCTATGACCAGGGCCGGGATCAGCTGGTGCTCACCTTGCCGGACGCGACCTGGACCTGGGATGGCACTCACTGGAAGCAAAGCGGCGGCGGAATCGATCCGGCCGACAGCCAGTCTGACCCTCACGCGATCTACAACGCCGCCCGCGGGGAGCTCGAATACCTCGGTGCAAAGTCGATCTGGACCTGGGACGGCATCCGGTGGAGCTCGCACCCCAAGCCCGGCGTGGTTGGCGGAGCGGTCGGCTACGACCCGGTCCGAAAGAACGCCCTCGTCGTGAAGGACGACACCTCCGCCTGTGACAAGGCCTCCTGCGCAACCAGAGTCTGGCGCTGGGACGGAACCACCTGGAGCGAGCCGCCTGTCAAACACAGGCCGACGCTGCCACTGGCCCGGTCGGGCGGGTTCGATCTGCCGATGACCTTTGACGAGTCTCGCGGCGTCATGGTGCTGTTCGCAACGGCTGCCTGAAGGTTGGCTGCCCAAAGCTTTCAATCCCTCGCCGACGGCTCCATTCGTGCCCTCTGAGTCAAGCTGGCGGGATTTCATTCGGATCACGAGCGGCGAGCCGCCATGGCCGCGGCTCGTGCGGGCGGCGGAGATGTTCGGAGAGCCCGGAGATGCGCTCGACGTCGGGCCCGGTGGTGGACGCGACACCCGGTACCTGTTGCGCCACGGGTGGCGGGTGACCGCTGTTGACGCTTCACCGTCTGCCGCCGCCGCCCTTCGCCGCCTTCCGCGACAGCGCAACCTGTTCATGGTGGTCTCACCCATCGAAGACTTCCAACCCACTGGCTACGACCTGGTCAACGCCCAATTCTCATTGCCCTTCGTCCCCCGCAGGCATTTCGATGCAACCGTCAAGCGCCTGCGCGACTCTGTGCTAACGGGCGGCGTCCTCGCCG
Source organism: Candidatus Dormiibacterota bacterium (assembly GCA_030946725.1). Lineage (GTDB taxonomy): Bacteria > Chloroflexota > Dormibacteria > Dormibacterales > Dormibacteraceae > Nephthysia. Next base: position 3,409 of record JALYYF010000086.1, on the reverse strand, counting down.
CCACGTTCTTCGGAAGGCACGATGAGTGGAATGTGGCCGGGACAGAACTGAGCTTCAGCACCCGGGCCGACATCGAGCGAATGTTCCGCGGGTGGGAGCTTGTAGAGCTGACCGAGATCGACGAGGACGGGCACACCGCCGACGGAGCACCCAAGCACTGGCACGTCCTTCACTTGATCGCGCGACGTGACGAGTCCTGCCAGGGCCAGATTGAGGCGCCACGTTCATGAACCCGCCGTGGTCACTTCATGTTGAGTCCTGGGTAAACGGTACCTGGACCAAACGCCAGGTCGGTCTGTGGTCTGATTATCGGATGAGCCGGGCGGTCGAGGAGTTCAATCGGCGGCTGCTTCGGGCCCGTGACGCGATGGACCGGACCTACGCCCAGCCGCTCGACGTTCCCGCCATGGCGGCGATCGCCTGTGTCTCGGAGGCTCATTTCATCAGGACCTTCCGGGCCACCTTCGGCGAGACGCCACACCGCTACCTCCAGCGCCGCCGCGTCGAGCGCGCGATGTTCCTCCTGCGCGAGACCGATCGGACGGTGACGGAGGTCTGCTTCGACGTCGGCTTCACAAGCCTCGGGACGTTCAGCCGCACCTTCACCGAGATCGTGGGCAAGTCCCCTACGGCGTACCGCTCGTGGGCGAACCCTGTCGGAGCCCCAACCTGCTTCACCATGGCCTGGACCCGACCGAGCAGTTTTGGAGAAGCGGGACCCTCGAACGGCCACTAGATTGGCTGGCATGCTCAATTCAATCAACATCTCAAACGTGTTCGTACTCGATCAGGACGAGGCACTCGACTTCTATGTGGGGAAGCTCGGGCTCGAGGTCAGCAATGACACGGACCTGGGCTTCATGCGCTGGCTGACAGTCCGGGCCCCAGGGGAGCCGGGCAGGGAGATCCTCCTGGAGAAGCCGGGGCCGCCGGCGATGGACGAGGCCACGGCCGAGAAGGTCCGAGAGCTGGTCACCAAGGGCGCGACGGGCTTCACGGTCGGCTTCACGACCTCCGAGTGCCGGAAGACGTATGAGACGCTGCTGGCCCGCGGCGTCGAGTTCACTCAGGAGCCGACCGAGCACTTCTATGGCATCGACGTCGCGCTCCGGGATCCCTTTGGCAATCACATCCGGATCGTGCAGCAGGCGGCCCAGTGGAGCTCAGTACCGGAAACGGCGACACAGGTCTGACCGGCCGGCGTGGGTGCGCACCGCGAACGCACCCACGCCCCTGCCCGTGAGCCAGGAACTGAAGCACCTCGCTCAATAAGCAGAGACTGCGTCTGGACGCGGCCGGAAGGCCGTGCGAGAGTAGTCGGACGCCCGCGCCTCAGACGCGGCGGCCCAGGAGGGGAGGAAGCATGTCCAGCTCCACCACGGCAGAGCAGGTCGACCAGGCCAACGCGACCGACCGCACGCCGGTCGTCTTCATCCACGGCCTCTGGCTGCTGCCGAGCAGCTGGGACCGCTGGGCGGCGGTCTTCGAGGAGGCCGGCTATGCGCCATTGACGCCGGGGTGGCCGGACGATCCAGAGACGGTGGGGGAGGCCAAGGCGCACCCGGAGGTCTTCGCCCACAAGACGGTTGGTCAGGTTGCAGACAGCTACGCCGAGGTGATCGGCCGGCTGAAGCAGAAGCCGGCCGTGATCGGGCACTCTTTCGGTGGGCTCGTCACCCAGATCCTCGCCGGCCGCGGACTCTCGAGAGCGTCGGTCGCTATCGACCCCGCCCCCTTCCGGGGCGTGCTGCCGCTGCCCTTCTCGGCGCTGAAGTCGGCGTCGCCGGTGCTTGGCAACCCCGCCAACCGCAACCGTGCCGTTCCGCTCACCTACGAGCAGTTCCGCTTCGCCTTCGCCAACGCCGTCACCGAGGACGAGGCCAGACAACTGTACGAGACCTATACGGTGCCGGCGTCCGGCGCACCTCTTTTCCAGGCGGCGGCAGCCAACCTCAACCCCTGGACCGAGGCCAAGGTCGACACCAAGAACCCCGATCGGGGACCGCTGCTGATCATCTCCGGTGAGCGGGACCACACTGTTCCCTGGGCAATCGCCAACGCCTCCTACAAGCGGCAGAAGAGAAACGAGGGCGTGACCGAGATCGTTGAGATGCCCAACCGCGGGCATGCGCTCACGATCGACAGCGGCTGGCGGGAGGTGGCTGAGAAGGCCCTCGCCTTCGTCCGACGGTTTGTCCAGGATCGCTGACCGACGCAGCGCGCCAGGCGGGCGCGCCGGTCAGAGTTCCCAGCGCCGATCTGCGCCCATTCCATAATGGAGTGAGGCGTACGCCCCATGCCCCGCCCGCGCGATACCCGCACCTGGGACGCGCAGCCGCAAGCATCAGGAGGTTCGTATGCGTTTCTTGCGTGGCCGTCCTGCACCATCGGCGGAGCCTGCGGTGGGACCAAGAGCCGGACCCGTTCACCGCCTCCGTGCGCTTCTCGGTGCCGCCGTGCTGCTGCTGGCCTGCGTGGTCCCGCTCAGCCTGGCGGCCGCCTCCCATGTCGCGGGGGCGGCCAGCGGCACCGACGTCGGCGGCGGCAGCGACGGACGCGACGATGGGCGGAGGGCCGACGTCATCGCAAACCTCTTCGAGTGGAACTGGACCTCGGTCGCCAACGAATGCACCAGTGTCCTGGGACCCGCCGGCTACGGTGGCGTCCAGGTCGCCCCGCCACAGGATTCCCTCTCCCGGAGCGGACCGGCCCCGGTCCACCCCTGGTGGGAGGTCTACCAGCCGGTCGATTACAACCTGACCAGCCGGATGGGCAACGAAGAGCAGTTCAAGACGATGGTCGCGACCTGTCGCAAGGCGGGCGTCAGGGTCTACGTCGACGCGGTCATCAATCACATGACCGGCCAGGGCGACGTCTCCTACGGAGGCGTCCACTACTCCAAATACAGCTACGCCGGCCTCTACACGCCGGCCGACTTCCACAGCTATCCGGCCGACTGTCCGGTGCCTCCCGCTCCGGGCAGCGCCGACCAGAACGGAACCATCCAGGACTTCAACAACTACCTGCAGGTCACCAAGTGCGAGCTGGTCGGCCTCTCCGACCTCCGCACTGAATCGGAGACGGTCCGCAACACGCTGGCGGGTTACCTCAACAAGCTTCTGAGCTACGGCGTCTCAGGCTTTCGCGTCGATGCCGCCAAGCACATCGGCGAACCCGACCTGGCCGCCATCGAGGCGAAGCTGAACCGCACTGTGGACGGCACCCGCCCGTACCTGGCGCTGGAGGTCTTCCCCGGCGGCCCCGGCAAGCTGGCCCCGGCCGCCTTCGAGCCTGAGGGCAACCTGCTCGGCTTCGACTTCGCGTACCAGCTCGAGTCGGCCTTCAAGAGCTACACGACGCCACCGGGTGGCAACATCACAGACCTGCAGGTCTTCGGCGAAGCGGCCGG
>JALYYF010000214.1 GCA_030946725.1 Candidatus Dormiibacterota bacterium | reverse complement strand
CGCCTTCTCACGCTCAGCGGCGCGGGCGGCCTCGGCAAGAGCCAGCTCGCCATCGAGCTCGCCAGGCACACTCTGGCGTCGTATCCGCACGGGGCCCGCCTCGCCGAGCTCGCGGCCGTTTCAGATCCAGCTCTCCTGCCCAATGCGCTGCTGGCGGCGGTCGGAGTGGGCGAGTCAGCCGGTGAGCCGGTGCTGGTGACCCTCAGCCGCTGGCTCGCGACCCGGAGGCTGCTCCTGGTCCTGGACAACTGCGAGCACCTGCTGCCTGCCGCGGCTGCGCTGGCCGAGGCGACGCTGCGAGCTGCTCCGGGGCTCCGCGTCCTGGCCACCAGCCGCGAGCCGTTGCGTGCCGAGGGGGAGGTCGTCTGGCGAGTGTCTCCTCTGGGGACGCCCGGAGAGGCGGAGTCGTCGCCCGGTGACGTGCAGCGCCATGCAGCCGTGACCGTGTTCCTGCAGCGCGCCGCCCAGGCTCAGCCGGACTTCAAGCTCGACGGCGCCAACGCCGCGGGCATCGGGCTTCTGTGCCGGCGCCTTGACGGCATGCCGCTGGCCATCGAGCTGGCCGCTGCCTGTATGCCGGCTCTGGCCATACAGGAGGTCGTGGAACGGCTCGACCACCGCTTCCGCCTGCTGACGGGTGGCAGCCGAACGGCACTCCCCAGGCATCGCACGCTGCAGGCGGCGTTCGATTGGAGCTACGGACTGCTCGGTGAGCGGGAGCGACAGCTGTTCGCGCGGCTTTCCGTGTTCGCCGGCGGATTCACCCTGGCAGCAGCCGAAGTAGTCTGCGCCGCCAGCCCGCTGAGCGGCCCCGACATCGCCCCTCTGCTGAGGCACCTGGTCGACAAGTCGCTCGTCGTCGTCGACCGCACGCGAGCGGACAGCACGCGATTTCGTCTTCTGGAGACCATCCGTCAATACGCCGCGGAGCGGTTGGCTGAGGAGGAGGGGGTCGAGGACGCGCACCGCCTTCACCTCCGCTACTTCCTGTCTCTGGCCGAGGAGGCCGCGCACGGTCTGGTCGGTCCTCAGGAGAAGCTCTGGATGGAGCGGCTCGAGGCGGACGTCGACAACCTACGCACGGCCCTGCGGTGGAGTCTGGGCGACAGCGTTGAGCACGGCCTTCGGCTCGCCACAGCGCTCGGACTTGGCCGCTACTGGCTGCGGTGGCGGCACTACTCGGAAGGCCGCGACGCCCTGAGGCGTCTCCTCGCGCGCTACCCGAGGCGTGACGCGCTGCGGGCCAACGGACTGACCAGTCTGGCCAGGATCCTGGACACGATCGGCGAGGTGTCGGAGGCCCGTAGCGTGCTCGAGGAGGCGGTCGAGATCGCGCGGACCGCCGGTGACCGCCTCGCCCTGATGCATTCCATCCGTGCAGTCGGACTCCTGGTGGGGCGTCGTGGCGGTCACGTCCGGGCGATCTCCCTCTACCGGGAGGCGCTCGAGCTCGCCCGAGAGCTCGGGGACGATCGGGAGATCGCCGGGCTGATGAACTGCCTGGCCACCTCCTTTTTCTGGCTGGCCAGCCGGCCGCCGCCCGGCAGTGGCTGGAGGAGGGTCTCCCTCTTGCGAGGCTGGTGGGCAACCCGTCTTTGCTGTGTGCAACCGTGGGGACCGCCGGCGAGCTTGCCATGAGGGAGGGGTCGCTCGAGGAGGCGGTCGACCTCTACCGGGAGTCGGCGCACCTGGCCCTGGAGCTTGGCAGCGAGCAGATGCTCGCCGAGGCTCTGGTGTGCATGGGCCACGTCGAGGTGACGATGGGGCGGCCGGAAGTGGCGCTTGTGCTCGCCGGAGCCGCCGACGCCCTTCGGCAGCAGAACGGCACTTCCTGGGACAGTCCGTCCGGCTCCAGTGCGCTGGACGAGCTTCTACGCCACGGCGGTCAGAGCCTTCCCCCGGAACTGGCCGACGCCCGCTTCAGAGAAGGCAGGGCACTGTCTCGGGACCAGGTCATCGGGCTGGCCTCTCACGGACCGGATTGGCCTCCGAGCACGGGTGCGGCGCCGCGGCCGGGCGACGACTAGCCGGGCTGGCGGCGGAACCGTTTCGGGACTTCGAGCCAGAGCGGGACGACGGCGCTGACGGCAACCGCGATGGCGGCGGTCCGCAGCGGTACGGCGCCACCCTGCATCAGGGCCGCCAGCGGCGGCAGCAGCAGGACCAGTATCGCCAGCACCACGGCGGCGCCCGCCCAGAGCAGCAGCGCGGGGTTGGCCCGCAGGTCCGACAGCCTCAGCCGGTGCCGCTCCCAGCCCATCGCGATGCCCAGCGCGGCGTGGCCCACCAGCCAGGAACCCAGCGCCAGT
>JALYYF010000203.1 GCA_030946725.1 Candidatus Dormiibacterota bacterium | reverse complement strand
ATGTCCCCGACCGAGACGCCCAGGTATCCGGGCTGGCCGATGATGATGTCGGGGTTGCCCTTGCCGCCGGCGCGGATCTGGTTGACCACGTCGATGGCGTTGTTGGTCGGAATCGCGTAGCCCACGGTCGATGTCGTCTGGCGGAAGCCCTGGCTCTCGCCGGCCGTGATCATCCCGACGACCTGGCCGGCCGAGTTGACCAGCGGGCCTCCGGACTCGCCCGGGCTGATGGGGGCGTCGCTCTGGATCAGTCCGGTCAGCTGCTCCGCGGTGGTGCGGCCGGTGCTGGCGCTGATCGACTGGTTGAGCGCGGTGATCGAGCCCTGGCTGGCGGCCGGCGTGCCGCCCTGCCCGAGGGCGTTGCCGAGAGCGACCACGCCCTCACCGACGGTCAGCGTGGAGGAGTCCGCCACGGTTGCAGTCGGCAGCCCGGAGGCGCCCTGCAGCTGGATCAGGGCCACGTCGGCCGGCCTGTCCGTGCCGACCACGGTGGCGGTGTAAGTGTTGGAGCGGCCCTGGACGGTGACCTTGATGCTGGTCGACCCGTCCACGACGTGGTTGTTGGTGAGCACCTGGCCCGAGGAGGTCAGGATGATCCCGGTGCCGGCGGCCTCGCCCGTGCGGCCCCCCGTGCCCTGGAGCACGGTGTTGATGTCGACGACGGCCGGATCGACCTTGGTGGCGATCGACTGGATGTCCAGCGGGCCGCTCTGGCCGGCGCTGCCCTGCCCGTTCTGGCCGATCGAACCGTTGGCCTGCGGCACCCTGGTGATCGGGTGCTGGGCGGTGGCATGCGAGGCGGCGAGGTTGCGCGCGAGAGCCAGCCCGACTCCGGCGCCGATGCCGCCCATGACCAGGACCAGCACGGCGAAGAGGGCGGCGACGGCCGTCCAGCCACGGCGGCGACCCTGGTTCGGGGGAGGGGCGGCGGGTACCGGGTTCCAGCCTTCGGGAGGCTGGCTCCAGCTGGGAGGCGGCGGATAGCCGCCATACGGAGGTGGCTGGTAGCCGCCGTACGGCGGCGGTGGATAACCGGCGCCCGGGGGGTTCGGATCGGCGGGCGGGGACGCCCAGCCTCCAGCCGGCGGTGGCGGGTTGGAACCGGGCGGCGGCGGCGGCGCCCAGCCTCCACTCGGCGGCTGTGGACTCGGACCGGCCGGCGGCGGCGCCCACCCTCCAGCCGGCGGCGGCGCGTTGGAACCGGGCGGCGGCGGCGGCGCCCAGCCTCCACCCGGGGAGGGTGGGGTTGGATTGACCGGGGGTTGCGCCGGACCGCCGTCTCGACGAGGAGGCTCGGAGGACTGCGGTTCCCTCCCCTCCTGATCGCCCGCGGACCGGCTCGGACCGAACTCCGTGCTCGACATGTCTAACCTCTGTGCTGGAAACCGCAGGTTGTCCCCGGTTCCTTCCATGCCGTCATCCTGGCCCGGAGACGTAAGAGCATGCTCAGAGAAACCTGGTATTTCGCTGAGAGTGGCCGCGGCCGGGCCGCAGGCTTCCTCACCGGTGGGTCGGCGTGAGCAGCTGGTCCACCGGCGCCTGGTCGTCGGTGAGGACATCCGCACCTCTCGTGAAGCCGGCGAACCGAGCCCCGCTCGCCACCTCCAGCCCGCTGCCGCGACCGGCCAGGCTCGCCTGCAGCGCTGGCAGCGGCAGGGGAGCTTCGGACGCCAGGATCACGAAGTTGCCCCCGCCGCTGCCCGAGAGCGCCGATGCGTCGGCGACCACGGCGACGGCCGGAAACACCGCGGCGATGGTCGCCGCCTCCGCGTGAGCGAAGCGGTTCGGCGGGTTGTCGATGACGTTCACGGCGTAGACGCCGTGCGCTCCGAGGATCCGGGCGACCGCCGAGACCACCTCCCGGGTGGTGAGCTGCCAGGGCACCGCCAGGCCGCCGAAGGCGTCTCCGATGACGAGGTCCCGGCCGCCTGCCGCCTCGTCCTTGAGGCCCAGGCGCGCGTCCTCCACGTCCACCTTCAGGTTGGGCACGCGGCCGAGCGCCAGCTGCGAGGAGTCGAGCGCGATCACGCCGGGGTCGACCTCCAGCACGCGGCTGCTGGAGCCCGGGCGCGTGGCGGCGAGGTACCTGGGCATGGTCAGCCCTCCGGCGCCCAGGTGGAGGACGCGGAGCGGCTGGCCCGGCGGCCGCATCACGTCCACGGTCGACGCCAGCGCCTGGATGTAGGAGAAGAGCAGGAACCTCGGGTCGGCGAGGTCCACGTAGGAGTGGAGCAGTGAGTCCATGACCAGGTAGCGGCCGGTGGGGCGCGCCGGGTCGCTGACAACCGTCGCGCAGTGATAGGCGGTCTCCACGCCGCAGGGGGTGGGCACCAGTGGGGGAAGCAGCAGGCCGAGCAGGGCGCCCAGTACGAGCATGGCCGGCGGCCGCCGCCAGGAGCCGGGGGTGAAGCCCAGAGCCAGCCCGATCAGCACCGTGAGGCCGCCGAGCCCCAGGATGATCGCCGTCGTCGGGAGCGTGGCCAGCAGTACGAAACCGGTGAGGAAAGTGGCGATGATCGCCCCCAGGGTGCCCAGGCTCGAGAAGCGGCCGACGATGGTGCCCGTGCGGTCGAGGTCGCGGAGCTGCAGCTTGACGACCATGGGCGGCACGCTGGAGAGGAAGACCGAGGGCGCGAAGACGGCGATGAAGGCCAGGATGGTGACCGAGACCGGGTCGCGGCTGGCCAGGCTCGGTCCCGTGAACCGCACCAGCGGCAGAGTCACGCAGGTCACGACGCCCGCCAGCACGAGCACGATCGGGAGCAGCCGGCGAGGGCCGGCCTGGTCTGCGAAGCGACCGCCCGACCACGCCCCCACGGCTATCCCGGCGAGCGCGAGGCCGATCACGGCGCTGCTGGTCTGCAGCGTGACGCCGAGGTAGGGTGCCACCAGGCGGAGCCCAGCCACCTCGATCACCAGCACCGCGCCGCTGGCGAAGAAGACCAGCCCGGCCGCCAGCGGCGGTGCCAGCGGCCCTCCACCGGCCTCTCCGCGAGATCCGCCTCTCACTCCCATCCGCAGGTCCGTCATAGCGTAGGCCTCCCAGCCTCGGCCTCGTCCTCCGCCGGCCCCGGCCCCGGCCCGTAGAGCGCCAGCACCTCCCGCGCGGTCTCCGCGAGCGAACGCCGCAGAGACTCAGGCGAGAGCACCTCGAGGTCGGCGCCGAAGCCCAGCAGCGCTCCGCGTGCGGCGCCCTCGGCGACGAACTCGAGCTGGAGGACGTTCCATCCCGAGGCATCCGGCGCGGGAGCCCGCTCCGCCGGCCCCACCAGCTGGGAGGCGCACACGCGCAGCAGAATCTCGACGCGCTCAGGCCGCACCCGAAGGCTGACCTGGACACCGGCTTCCGGCTGCTCCAACCGCCGGCGCAGCTCCCGCCAGACCGCCTCCAGGTCGAGCCGCGCGGGACGCCGGGCGGGCTGGTCCAGCATCTCGGCAGCCTCGATGCGCGAGACGCGGTAGAGGCGCGGCTCGCCGTCCAGGGCTGCCACGAGGTACCAGACGCCGGCCTTCACCACCACGCCCCAGGGGTCCACGAGCTGCTCCCGAGGCGCCGGTCGTCCCGGCGCCCGGTAGCTGAGCCGGAGCCGGCGATCGCCCCAGACCGCCTCCTGGACCGTGGGCAGCCGGCTCAGGTCGTCCGCCGGTCGCCGCCAGCCCCGAGGATCGACGACCACCCGGTCCTGAGCCCGGATGGCGTCCGGACGGCTCGGCTCCGGCAGCGCCGCCAGCAGCTTGCGCAAGGCCGCCTGTAGGTCCCTCTCCACGCCAGGCTCGCCCGTGACGCCCCGCCCGCCGAACACGAAGAGCGCCCGGGCCTCGGCCGGCGTGAGACCGCTCATGTCGGTACGGAAGCCGGGAAGCAGGGCGGCGCCACCGTGGCGGCCACGCTCCGAGTAGAC
>JALYYF010000156.1 GCA_030946725.1 Candidatus Dormiibacterota bacterium | reverse complement strand
GAGTTCGAGGACCAGATCCAGGCCCAGGACCGCCCCGTGATCGAGAGCCAGCGCCCCTGGCTGCTGCCCCCGCTATCCGCCCGGATGACCCTCTTCGTCCGCCCCGCCGACCTCCCCCTGATCGCCTTCCAGCGCTGGCTCGAGGAGCTGGGAGTGCCGCAGGTCTAGCGTCTCCCTCCCCCTTGCGGGGAGGGGTGGGGGAGGGGGTCCCGCCCGCGCCGCTCGCGCCGGCCGCCCACGACCGCGAGCTACCCCGCGTACCCTTAGCAGCCGTGTCTGACCCCCAGCTGGAAGCCGCCCTGCGGCGCGCCCACGAGGGCCGCGAGGTCGCGGAGAAGGACCTCTTCGAGTTCCTGGCGATCCCCAGCGTCTCCGCGCTGCCCGAGCACCGGCCCGACTGTCGCCGGGCCGCCGACTGGCTGGTGGACCGGCTGCAGAGGCTGGGGATGTCCGTCGAGCTGGCCGAGGTGGTGCCCGACGGGCACCCCGTGGTCATGGCGGAATGGCTCGGCCACGACGGCGGTCCCACGCTGACGATCTACGGGCACTACGACGTACAGCCACCGGATCCGCTGGAGGAGTGGACCAGCCCGCCCTTCGAGCCGACGGTCCGCGACGGCTACGTCTACGCGCGGGGCGCCGACGACAACAAGGCGCAGCACCTCGCCAGCGTGAAGGCCGCGGAGCACTGGTTCGCCGCGGGCGGCCCACCCCTGAACATCCGCTTCCTGATCGAGGGTGAGGAGGAGGTCTCAGGGCGCTCGCTGCCGGACTACGTTCGGGCCAATGCCGAGCGGCTTCGCACCGACTACCTGCTGATCGCCGACGGCGGCTTCGCGGCACCCGGGCTGCCCGAGCTGGTGACCGGTCTCCGCGGAATGCTCTACACCGAGATCGAGGTGTGGGGTCCTCGGGTCGACCTTCACTCCGGGATCTTCGGCGGCGTGGCGCCCAACCCATTCAACAGCCTGGCTCACATCCTGGCGGGGCTCAAGGACCGCGAGGGACGAATCCAGATCCCGGGCTTCTACGACGACGTCCACCCGCCGGGTCGTGAGGAGATCGAGGGCTGGAACAAGCTCGGCCTCGACGAGGGCCGGCTGAAGCAGCTGATCGGTGTCGACGTGCTGCCCGGTGAGCCCGGCTACTCGGTGCTGGAGCGCAGGTGGGCCCGCCCGACCCTGGACGTGCACGGCGTCATGGGCGGCTTCACCGGGGCCGGATCCAAGACCGTGATCCCGGCCCGGGCCAGGGCCAAGGTGTCGATGCGGCTGGTGCCCAACCAGCGGCCGGACAGGGTCCTGGCCCAGCTCCGCGAGGCGGTCCAATCGCTGGCCACCCCGGAGACTCGGGCGGAGGTGACTGAGCTCAACTCGGCGCTCCCGGTCCTGGTCGACGCGACGCACCCCGGCATCGAGGCCGCAAGCAGGGCCTTCGCCGCCGGCTATGGGACGCCGCCGGTCCTGGTGCGCGAGGGTGGCTCGGTCCCGGTCACCGTCGACTTCCAGCAGGTGCTGGGCACGAACCTGGTCGTCACCGGCTTCGGCCTGCCCGACGACGGTCTCCACTCGCCGAACGAGCGGATGAGCCTCGACCAGTACCACCGGGGCACGGACACCGTCATCCACTTCATGAACGAGCTGGCCGGCCCTGGGCGCTGAGCGCGAGCAGCTGGCCCGCGACATGATCGCGGTCGCCTGGCTCGAAGGCGACTTCGTCCTCCGCTCCGGCCGGCACTCGCGCTACTACTTCGACAAGTATCTCTTCGAGACCCAGCCCGGCATCCTTCGCCGCGTGGGCCGGGAGCTGGCGGCGCTGGTGCCGGCGGGCACTGGCAGGCTGGCCGCCCCCGAGCTCGGCGCCGTTCTGCTCGGTGGCGCGGTCTCCCTCGAGCTGGACCTGCCGCTGGTGCTGGTCCGCAAGGACGCCAAGGAGTACGGCACCTCGCGAGCCATGGAGGGCGTGCTCGAGGCGGGGGACCGGGTGACCGTGATCGAGGACGTGCTCACCACCGGCGGTGCGGCCATCGACGCCGTCCACAAGCTCAGAGGCGCGGGTGCCGAGGTGATCCACCTGCTCGCCGTCCTGGACCGCCAGGAGGGGGCGGCGGAGAACCTCGCCGAGCTCGGCGTCCCCTACACGCCGCTCTTCACCAGGTCCGAGCTGGAAGCTGCGCGTGAGGCCGGCGCCGGCCAACGCGACAGCGGTGGCTGACCTGGTCGTCCGCGGGGGAAGGGTCTACACGCCGGACGGTTTTCGGGCGGCCGACGTCCGCGTCGAGGATGGCCGGGTGGTCGAGGTCCGGGCAGAGGTTGCCGGCGGCGGCCCGGAAGTGGACGCTGCCGGGCTCCTGGTGCTCCCGGGCGCCGTCGACGCCCACGTCCACAGCCGCGACCCCGGCTTCCCCGAAAAGGAGGACTTCGCCTCGCTGACCGCCGCGGCCGCGGCCGGTGGCGTCACCACGGTGGTGGACATGCCCAACACGGTCCCCGCCGTGGACGGCCCCGAGGTCTTCGCCGAGAAGGCCGCCGCGGCGGCCAGCAGGGCCCTGGTCGACTTCGCGCTCTGGGGAGCCATCCGTTCCAGCACCGAGCCCGCGCAGATAGCCGCCCTGGCGGAGGCCGGCGTCGTCGGCTTCAAGGCCTACCTCGGATACGCCTTCCGCCTGCGCGAGCGCCAGATCGTCTACACCGCGGAGCGAGGGGATGCGAACCTGGAGCCACCACCCGACTACGGGACCATCGCTCACCTTGCGCCGGCCATCCGTGCCCGGTCGCTGCCGCTGGCGGCCCACGCCGAGGACCCTGGCGTCCTGCACCGCTTCTCACGGCCGCTCACCACCTACGCCGACCTGCTGGCAGCCCGGCCGGCCCTTGCCGAGGGGATCGCGGTGGCAGCCCTCGGAGCCATCTCGAGGGAGACCGGGCTGGCTGTTCACGTGGTGCACGTCTCCAGCCGGGCGGGGTTGCGGGCCGCTCTGGAGGCCAGGCGCGCCGGCGCCGGTCTGACCCTGGAGACCTGCCCGCAGTACCTCTGGCTGACCGACGCCGACTACGATCGGCTGGGGGCGAGCATGAAGGTCTACCCGGCGGTCCGTACAGCGGACGACCAGGCGGCGCTGCGCCAGGCGCTGCGCCAGGGCGACCTCGACCTGGTGGCCAGCGACCACGCGCCTCACACAGACGGGGAGAAGCTCGGCCGCTCGCTGGAAGAGGCCTTACCGGGCAGCCCCGGCGTCGAGACGCTCTACCTGAGCTGTCTGGAGCTGGCGCGGGACGGGGGTGACCCAGGCGCGGCCGCGCGCTGGGCCAGCGAGGCGCCCGCCCGGATGCTCGGCATCCATCCGCGCAAGGGCGCCATCCAGCCGGGCGCCGACGCCGACCTGGTGCTCGTCGATCCCGGGGCCGCGACTGTCGTCAGCGCCGACAGCCTGCACAGCCGCCAGCGTCACTGCGCGCTGGAGGGACGGCGCTTCGGTTTCGCGCTGCGGGCTGTCTACTCGCGCGGCGAGCTGGTGGCGGCCGGAGGGGAGCCTGTCGCGGCCGCCGGACGGGGAAAGCTGGTGCGGCCGCTGACGCGCACGTAGCATCACGGCATGATCCTGATCGCGTGCGTCATAGTCGCGGCAATCCTCCTGCTGGTCATCGGCTTCCTGGCGCCGAGGTTTTCCAACCGTCCGCAACGCCAGGTCGACAAGGGCCTCGACAAGGCGGACCAGAACGCCAGGAAAGCGCCCGAACCGCTGGACAAGGTCATGGACAAGACCACCCGGGCCTCCCGCAAGGTGGCGGACAGCGCCACCGAGACAGGGCGCCAGGCGCGCTACAAGTCCGAGGAGTAGACCGGGGGCGCCCCCGGTTCCAGCGCAAGCCGCGCCTGCGGTCGCAGACGCTCCAGGAAGCGCCGGTCGTGTGAGCACGCGACCACGGCTCCGCCGTACTCGTCGAGCGCCCGCTCCAGCAGGTCGATAGTGGGCAGGTCGATGTGATTGGTCGGCTCATCCATCAGCAGCAGGTCGGGCCGCGAGGCGAAGATCGCGGCGCACTCCACGCGGCGGAGCTGCCCGACGCTCAGGTCGGCCGCGCGCAGCCGCCCGGGGTCGCCGAAGAGAACCTTGCCGAGGATTGCGCGCACCTCCTCCCCGGGTGCGTTCGCCCGTCTGAGGGCGAAGTCCAGCGCGGAGTCGCCGGCCTCCGGAACGGAGACCTGCGGCAGGTGGCCGACGCGCAGGCCGGCCGATCGCTCCACCAGCCCGGCCGCCGGCGCCAGCTCGCCGGCGAGCAGCCGCAGCAGCGTCGACTTGCCGCTCCCGTTGGGGCCGACGACGGCCAGCCTCCGGCCAGCCCTGAGTGAGAGGTCGAAACCGTGAAAGAGCGGCTTCCCGGAGTGCTGGAAGGCCAGCCCCTGGACGCGGACGACCGTGCCCGATGTGATCGCCGGTGGCTGCACCTCGAACCTCGGCTGCGCCGGGGGGCTCGGCTGTTCCGCGGCGCTGAGCTGGCGCCGGACTCGGCTTCGCTGCGCCGACGCCGCGCGGGAGACCCGGGCTGCCTTGGCGCGGTAGAAGTCATTCTGCGAGGTCTGCTGGAAACGTTCCGCGCGGCGAGCCAGCCCCTCGGCCGAAGCCTCCAGGCGCCGCCGTCGCTGCTGCTGTTCCTGGAAGGCCTTGAGCTGCGCCTCGAACGCCTCTCGCTTGCGCTCCGCGTAGAAGCTGAAGCCACCGCCGAAACTGAGCAGGCGGCCGCTGCTCTCCTCGATCTCCAGGATCTCCTGGATGGTGGCGTCCAGCAGCTCGCGGTCGTGCGAGATGAGCAGCACCGAGGCCGCCGAGTTCCTGATCCACCCCGCCAGGAATGACACGCTGTCCAGGTCGAGGTTGTTGCTGGGCTCGTCGAGCAGCACCAGGTCGGCGGGGGAGAGCAGGACGCCGGCCAGGGCGACGCGGGTGGCCTCCCCACCACTCAGGCTGCCGACCTCGCGCGCGCCCAGGGCCGGCCCCAGCCTGAGGCCTTCCAGGACCTGTTCTCGGCGCGCCGGGTAGTCCCAGGCCTCGAGGCGGGTCACCGCCTCCAGCGCGCTGCCGTAGCCGGCCAGCGCTTCGGGATCATCCCGGCCGGCGCCCAG
>JALYYF010000141.1 GCA_030946725.1 Candidatus Dormiibacterota bacterium | reverse complement strand
GCATCTCGGAGACAGCCACCGAGCGCTTCGAGGGCGCTCGCGAGAAGGTGAGGCGGTTGATCAACGCCCGCTCGGTGAAGGAGGTCGTCTTCACCAGCGGGACGACCGAGAGCATCAACCTGGTCGCCTACTCCTGGGGACGCGCGAACGTGCGCGCGGGTGACCTGATCGTCTGCACCGTCATGGAGCACCACTCCAACCTGGTCCCCTGGCAGGTGCTGGCGGCCGAGAAGCGGGCCCGGCTGGAGTTCGTCGACGTCGACGAGCAGGGCCGGCTGCGCCAGGACCAGTTCCAGGCGCTCCTGGAGCAGAAACCGAAGCTGGTCGCCTTCAACCAGATCTCGAACACGCTGGGCACCATCAACCCCTACCGCGAGATGACGGCGGCGGCCAAGTCGGCCGGGGCCACGGTGCTGATCGACGGCGCCCAGGGTGCGCCCCACATGGGCTTCGACGTCCAGGACGCCGGCTGCGACTTCTACGCCTTCAGCAGCCACAAGATGTGCGGTCCGACCGGGGTCGGCGTGCTCTGGGGGCGCCGCGAACTGCTCGAGGAGATGCCCCCCTTCATGGGGGGCGGCGAGATGATCAAGGTGGTCCGGCTGGAGAGCACCACGTACGCCGACCTGCCGCACAAATTCGAGGCCGGCACCCAGCCCATCGCCGAGGTGATCGGGCTCGGCGCCGCCGTCGACTACCTGACCGGGATCGGCTTCGACGCCATCCGGGCCCACGAGGAGCAGCTGACCGAATACGCGTACGAGGCCCTGACCGAGATCGAGGGCCTGCGCATCTTCGGTCCGCCGCTCGGGCACGACCGCGCCGGCGTGCTGTCCTTCGACGTCGCCGGCATCCACCCCCACGACCTCTCCACCATCCTGGACAGGAACGGGGTCTGCGTCCGCTCCGGTCACAACTGCACGATGCCGCTGATGACCCGGCTGGACGTGGCCGCCGTGGCCAGGGCTTCGCTCTACCTCTACACGACGAAGGCGGAAGTCGACCGCCTGGTCGGGGGTTTGAGAGAGGCGAAGAGGATCTTCGAATAGATATGGCAGCCGACGAGCAGTTCTACCGCGAGTACATCCTGGACCACTACAAGAACCCCAGGAACTTCGGGCGGATCGAGGCCCCCGACATCACGCACGAGGAGTACAACCCTCTCTGTGGAGACGTGGTCGGGATGGACTTTCGCCTGCGCGACGAGGTCATCGAGGACGTGATGTTCCACGGGCGGGGCTGCGCCATATCCCAGGCGTCGGCCTCCCTGATGACGGAGCGGCTCAAGGGGATGACGCTGGGCGAGGCCCGGCAGCTGTCCAAGGAAGACGTGCTGGAGGAGTTGGGGATCGACATCTCGCCCGCCCGTCTCAAGTGTGCGCTCCTCTCCCTCAAGGTTCTGAAGGTCGGCGCCTACGGTCTGGCAGCCGACGAGGAGGACGAGCAGTGAACGAAGCTGAGCAGCAGACCACCTACCGGGACCTTCCGGTCGAGGAGATCAAGCCGCTGATCGACAGCGGCGAGTACGAGGTCGTCGACGTACGCGAGGGCTGGGAGCGGGAACGCGGGCACATCCCGGGCTCGCGCCACGTGGTCCTCAACCGCATCCTCGCAAATCCCGGCGGCGTGAAGTTCGCGGACCACACCATCTTCGTCTGCGAGGTCGGTGAGCGCTCCTCGGTGGCCTCGGAGATGGCTGTAGCCCTCGGCGTGGAGGACGTCGTCAACTTCCGTGGTGGCCACAAGGCCTGGCAGCGGGCCGGCCTGCCCCTGGAGAAGGGACTGTGAGCGAGCAGAAGACGGAGCAGCCGGTGACGGTCAAGGAAGAGGACGTGATCGAGGTCCTGCGCGAGGTCTTCGACCCCGAGATCCCGGTGAACATCGTCGACCTGGGGCTCGTCTACGAGATCGACATCCGGCCCGCCCGGGTCGACGTCAAGATGACGCTGACGGCGCTGGGCTGCCCGATGGCCGGCGAGGTGATGACCGACGTCCGCGACCACCTTCTCCAGCTGGACGGTGTCGAGGAGGCCGGCGTCGAGCTCGTGTACGAGCCGCCGTGGACCCCCGAGCGGATGACCGAGGACGCCCGCTGGGAACTGGGGATGGTCTAGAGAAACCAAGTCTCTCCCCCGCTTGTCGGGGGAGAGACTCCTAGCACAATGATCTTCATGGCGGGCCATGACCACGTTCACGGGACCCACGTCTACTCCAGCCGCGACGCCGTCAAAGCGGTCGTCGTCAGCGCCGTGGTGCTCGGGGTGGCGGCCGCTACCGAGTTCGCCGCCAGCCTGGCGGGAGGGTCGGCCAGCGTTCTCGCCGACGCCCTTCACAACACCGGCGATGTAGCCACCACCTTTGTGCTGCTGGGCGCCTTCTCCCTGGCACGCCGGCCCGCGACCCGGCGGTTCCCCTGGGGCTACGGACGCATCGAGGACGTTGCGACCCTGCTCATCATCCTGATCATCGTGGTCACCGCCGCGGCGGCCGCGGTCGAGTCCGTCCTCAAGTTCCTCCAGCCCGGGCAGTACGGCAACATCCCCTTCGCGCTGGCCGCTGCGGCGGTCGGCGTGGTGGCCAACCTCGCCGTCTCCGAGTACAAGGTGCGGGTCGGCCGAGGGATCGGCTCGACTGCTCTGGAGGCCGACGGCATCCACTCCCGCATCGACGCCCTGGTCTCGCTGGGAGCCTTCGTGGGCATCGGGCTGGCCGGGCTGGGCCTGCGCCTCGCCGATCCCATCGCCGGGCTGGCGATCACCGTGATGATCCTCTACATCCTGGCCGGCACCGTCCGCCAGCTCTTCCTGCGGATGATGGACGCGGTCGACCCACACCTCCTCGAGGAGTTGACCGAGGCGGCGCGCGGGGTGGACGGCGTCCTGGGCGTCCACGACGTGCGGGCGCGCTGGGTCGGCCGGGAGCTGGCCGCGGTCATGCACGTGGACTGCGACCCCGACTCCTCCCTGGAGGAGGCGCACGAGGTGGCGACCCGCGTCGAGCACGCGGTCGGGCACGTGCTGCCGGAGGCGCGGCTGGACATCCACATGGATCCCGGGCCCGCCGAGCACGAGCACCGAGGGCCGGCCGAAGCCCACCAGCACTAGGCGCGGCGCTGCCGGGACTCGTCGCAGCCGGCCAGGGGAGTTCGTAGACTTAGCTGAGGATGCACGTCCCGTTCAGCCCAGGCCTCGAGGGAGTCGTCGCAGCACAGACCGAGATCAGCGAGGTCGATGGCCAGAACGGGCGCCTGATCTACCGTGGGGGCTACCTCATCCTCGAGCTGGCCAAGCGCTCCTTCGAAGAGGTGGCCTACCTGCTCTGGCACGGCGAGCTCCCCGGCCGCAAGCAGCTTGAAGAGCTCAAGGAGCAGATGGCGGCCGGCAGGGCCCTCAACGAGCAGGCCACCGCCGCCCTGTCCGGCCTGCGCCGCGACGTCGACCCCATGGACGCCATGCGGACCGTGCTCTCCGCCCAGGGTGCAGCGCCCGACTGTCCGAAGCCGAGCCTCGACGAGGCGATCGCGCTGACCGCGGTGGCTCCGACGGTGGTGGCTGCCTACTACCGGCACCAGCGGGAGCAGGAGCTCGTCGACCCCAACCCGGAGCTCGGTCACGCGGCCAACTTCCTCTACATGCTGTCGGGGGAGGAGCCGAAGGAGGACCGCACCCACTGCCTGGAGACCTACCTGGTCCTGCTGGCCGACCACGGGCTGAACGCGTCCACGTTCACCGCCCGCGTCGCCGCCTCCACCGGCACGGACCTCTGCTCCGCCATGATCGCGGCCATCGGCGCCCTCAAGGGCCCAGCCCACGGCGGCGCCGCGACGGCTGCAATGAACATGCTGGAGAAGATCGGCACGGCCGAGAACGCGGAGAGGTGGCTGACCGACGCGATGGATCGCAAGGAGCGGTTCATGGGCTTCGGGCACCGCGTGTACCGGACCTACGATCCCCGCGCCAGGATTCTCCGGGACCTGGTCAAGGAAGCCAATCCGGAGTTCTACGGCGTCGCCTCCCGCTCCGAGGAAGTGGCCCTGCGACTGCTGGCGGAGCGGCATCCCGAGCGTCCCAACGCCACCAACGTCGACTACTACTCGGCGGGAGTTCTGCAGGCGGCCGGCTTCCCCAAGGAATTCTTCACCTGCGTCTTCGCCGTCTCGCGG
>JALYYF010000134.1 GCA_030946725.1 Candidatus Dormiibacterota bacterium | reverse complement strand
CTGGACGAGCTGACAGACGACGAGTGGGACTACGTGATGGACGTCAACCTGAAGGGCCAATTCGTCGTCGCGCAGGTGGTTTGTGGCTCGATAGCGGCCGCCGGCGGGGGCGCCGTGGTCAACCTCTCCACTGTCGAGGCCGAGGTCGTCGTTGCGAGTGGTCCCCATTGCCAACCGCACTACAACGCCTCCAAGGGCGGCGTGAAGATGCTGACCAAGGCCCTCGCTCATGAGCTCGCGCCCAGCGGGATCCGCGTGAACGCTGTGGCGCCGGGACCTGTTGCCACCAGCTTCGCGGGGATCGACTTCGACGCGCCTCAGGTGCGAGAGTCACTGCGATCGCGGATGCTGATCCCGAGGGCCGGCCGGCCAGAGGAGATCGCTGCCGCCATCGCGTTTCTGCTCTCAGACGACGCGTCGTTCATCACGGGTACCCAGCTTGTGGTCGATGGCGGCTGGCTGGTGCACTGAAGGATCCTGTCGCTGGTCCGCGAGACCAGCGACGCGCTCGACTCGGAGTGGCCGGAAGGCTATGGGACGGTGCGGCAATCTGGCTCTTCTGGTTCAGGACGATCGCTTCACGGAGGGGTGGTGAGCCGGATTTCCTATCGCGCGGGCCGGGACCGCGGTGAGGAGGCCACCCTCACTTGCCGATCATCACCTCGGTTGACTTCACGAAGACGGTGACCTGGTCACCATCCTGGAGGTTCAGCCGCTCCCGGGAGCTGTCGGTTATGGCGGCGACGACACTGCCGGCCTCAACCTCCACCGTTATCTCCGCCATCACCTGTCCGGTCTTGACCCCTCTGATGACGCCCTTCAGCTGGTTGCGAGCGCTCAGCTCCATGTCCTTTGACTCCTCCGGCGTGGGCTCGAGCATTCCCGCCCGCTCGAGCGATCGGCGGCCGGCCAGGAGGCCGGTTCGGCTGCTGGCGCCGGTACGTTGATACCGGCCGCCCAAGTGAGATCCAGCTGGTTGTGAGAGGTGCCAACGTACCCGATCAACCAGACCGGGTAGGGGCGATCTGGAAGACTACTCACGCTGGGTAGACCGTGACCTCGGTCGCCTTGACCGACATCCAGATCTCGGTACCCTCGGCCAGACCGAGGTCAGCCATGGCCGCCGGCGTGACCTCCGCCACCAGGCTCGGGCTTGCCTCGACACGGACCCTTACCCGGTCGCCCTGGAGATCGACGCCCGTGGCCCGGCCCTCCCAGACGTTTCGTGGGGAGCCGTCCGGGCGGCTGCGCCAGAGCGACACGCTGCGGGGCGCCACGACCGCGTAGACCTCTCCCGCACCAGCGGCCGCCGTCACCAGCTGTCCACCGCTTTCCAACTCGACGACGCGGTCGCGAAGCCGCCCCCGAAGCAGGTTGACGCCGACCAGGTCCGCCACGTACCGCGAGCGAGGCTGGCCGGTCACTTCGGCGGCGCTGCCGGACTGGACTATCCTGCCCTCCTCGATCACGACCAGGCGATCGGCCAGGGCGACCGCTTCCAGGGGATCGTGAGTCACGAGGAGGTTCACCCCCGGGAACTCACGAAGGTGACGCCGGAGGTCACGCCGGACTTCAGCGCGAGTAGAGACGTCGAGCGCCGCCAGCGGCTCGTCGAGCAGAAGCATGCGGGGATCGGTGGCGAGCGCCCGAGCCAGTGCGACGCGTTGCTGCTGGCCGCCGGATAGCGTGCCCGGCCGACCGTTCCCCAGTCCGGACAGGCCGAGCCGATCCAGCCAGGCGGCCGCCAGTTGGCGGGACTGCGTCCGGCCGCGGCCGCGGGCTCGCAGGCCGAAGGCGACGTTCTCCAGCGCGCTCAGGTGAGGAAAGAGCAGGTAATTCTGGAAGACCATGCCGACCGGCCGCCGCTCGGCAGGAACGCGAATCCGGCGCGAAGGATGCTCCAGTAGCTGCCCGTCAAGGACGACCTGGCCGCCCGAGAGTGGGAGCAGGCCGGCCAGCGCTCGCAGGACGGTGGTCTTGCCGGCGCCGTTCGGACCCAGCAGCGCCATCACCCGGCCCGCCTCCACGTCCAGTTCCACGTCCAGGTCGAGTCGACCCAACCGGAGGATGATGCGAGCCTCCAGCACGAATCACGGTCCGCCGAGGAAGCGATCTCTGAGGCCGACGAGCACAGCCAGGCTGACGACGACCAGCAGCAGGCTCAAGATGACCGCTCGTTCCGCGTGCTGTGAGTCAAGGTCGATGTAGATGGCCAGTGGCGCAGTCTGGGTGGTGCCCGGAAAGTTGCCCGCGAAGGTGATGGTCGCCCCGAACTCGCCAAGCGCCCGAGACCAGGCCAGCACGGAGCCGGCCACCAGCGAGGGCGCGATCAGCGGCACCGTGATCCTCCGAAACACCGTCCAGCGCCCCGCACCCAGGGTGCGCGCAGCCTCCTCGAAGCGGACATCCATGGAACGCAGGCCGGCCTCGACGGCGATCACCAGAAACGGCATGGCCACGAAGGACTCCGCGACGATGACGCCGAGCGTCGTGAAGGGCAGGCCCACGCCGAAAGCCGTCGCCAGGGGCTGGCCTATCAGCCCGCGCCGGCCGAAAGCCAGCAACAGGGCGACGCCTCCCACGACTGGCGGGAGCACCATGGGAAGGGTCGCGATGCCTCGGAGCAGGCTCTTGCCGGGGAACTGCAGCCGAGCCAGCACCCAGGCCAGGGGTACTCCAAAAAGGAGTGCCAGCGCGGTCGAGGCCAGCGAGCAGAGCAGCGTGAGGCGAACCGCGGAAATGGTCGATTCGTCGCTCAGGGCGCCGGCGGCCGATCCCCAGGGCGCCCTGACCACCAGCCCGACCAGGGGCAGCAGGAAGAAGGCGGCGCAGATGGCCGCCAGCACGACCAGCACCGGGTTGAAGGGCTGGCTGTAGGCCCCGCGGCTGCGCCGGAAAAGGCTCAGGGCGGGCTCAGGAAGCCGTAGCCGGCCAGGGTCTTCTGGCCCTGGGAGCCGGTCACGAACTCGATGAAGCCCTGCGCGGTCTTAGCGTTGGCGGTCGCCTTCAGCTGCACGATCGGATAGGTCGCGGTCACGTTCTGATCGTCCGGAATCGTGACGCCCTGGACCTTGCTGCCCCCGGCCTTGACGTCGGTGGTATAGACGATCCCGGCATCGGCCTCGCCCAGCGAGACCTTGGTCACGACGGCTTTCACGTT
>JALYYF010000116.1 GCA_030946725.1 Candidatus Dormiibacterota bacterium | reverse complement strand
ACGGTGCGCCCGCTGCCCGGCGCCGTCGATCTGCTGCGTCACCTGTCATCGGTGGGGATTGCCTGGGCGATCGGCACCAGCGGCACCCGGCGGACCGCCTCTCATGCGCTGGGGCTGCTGGACCTGGGCCCAGAGGTGCCGGTCGTAACGCGCGACGAGGTGCCCTACGCCAAGCCCGACCCACACCTCTTCCTGGCCGCGGCCGGCCGCCTGGGCGTGGACATCCAGAACTCCATCGTGGTGGGCGACAGCGTCTGGGACATGCTGGCGGCGCAGCGCGCCCGCGCCCTCGGGGTGGGCCTTCTCTCCGGCGGATACGGGCGTGAGGAGCTGGAGCGGGCGGGTGCCTTCCGCGTCTACGACGACCCGGAAGGGCTGCTGACACACCTCGACGAGCTCGGCATCCGCGTCCCTCCCGGCGCCTGAGCCGGGCGGTTGGAGTCTCCCCGCGAAGTCGGGGGAGTACCCGGCGGAGCCGGGGAGCGGGCTTGCGCGCTGTTCGACCTGGACGGCGTCCTGCTCGACTCCGTCCCGGCATACACCCGTGCCTGGCACGCCTGGTGCCTGGAGTGGGGTGTCGAGGAAGCGGCGGTGTGGGCGCTGGCGCACGGGAGGAGACCCCGGGACGTGATATCGATGGTGGGCCCGGGTCTCGAGGCCGGCCGGGCTCTGCAGGCATTGGAGACGCTGATCGCCGCCGAGTACAAGGCCGTCGAGGCTTTCCCCGGCGCGGCCGACCTGCTCGGACGGCTGTGGCCCGGCTCCTGGGCGATCGTGACCTCCGGCGGCCGCCGGCTGGTGGCGCCGGCGTTCCGGCGGTTGGGGCTGCCGCTTCCCACCGTGCTGGTCTCCGGCGACGACGTCGTCGCGGGCAAGCCGGATCCCACCTGCTACCTGATCGCGGCTGAGCGCCTCGGGGCCCGGGCGGAAGCGTGCATCGTCGTCGAGGACGCGCCGGCCGGCATCCGAGCGGCAGCAGCGGCGGGCATGGCCACCCTGGCCGTTGCGACCACTCATGCCCCCGAGGAGCTCGGCGAGGCCGGTGAGGTGCATCCATCGCTCGCCGCGGCGGGACGGCGCCTGCTCCAGCGGATGGGCTGAGCCGCGCCCAGACGGGCGTCCTGGCCCGGCCTGCTACTGTCGTGGCAGGATGCCCGCGCGCGACGAGGTCCTGGAGGTCGCCGGCCGGGAGGTCACGATCACCAATCCGGGCAAGGTCTTCTTCCCCCGAACCGGTCACACGAAGCTCGATCTGGTCCGCTACTACCTCGCGGTGGCGGACGGCGCTGTGCGCGGCGTGCACGGAAGGCCGATGGTCCTGAAGCGCTTCGTGAACGGCGCCGAGGGCGAGGTCTTCTTCCAGAAGCGCGCGCCCTCCTCGCGCCCTGAGTGGACCGAGACCGTCGAGCTCAGCTTCCCCTCTGGACGGACCGCCGAGGAGATCGTGGTCCGCGATCCGGCGCAGCTGGCCTGGGTCGTGAACCTCGGCTGCATCGACCTCAACCCGCACCCCGTACGGGCGGTAGACCTCGACCATCCCGACGAACTGCGGGTGGACCTGGACCCGGTGCCCGGCGTGCCCTGGTCCCAGCTGCGCGAGGTGGCGCTGGTGGCCAGGGAGGTCGCCGAGGACTTCGGCCTTGTGGCGTGGCCCAAGACCTCCGGCTCGCGCGGCTTCCACATCTACTGCCGGATCGAGCCGCGCTGGGGCTTCACCGACGTCCGGCGGGCCGCGGTGGCGCTGGCCCGCGAGGTCGAGCGCCGCGCCCCCCGGCTGGCCACCAGCAAGTGGTGGAAGGAGGAACGGCACGGCGTCTTCCTCGACTACAACCAGAACGCCAAGGACCGGACCATCGCCTCCGCCTACTCCATCCGGCCGACGCAGGACGCGCGCGTCTCCACTCCGCTGACCTGGGAAGAGCTGCCGGACTGCGAGGCCGAGGCTTTCACCGTGGAGACCGTCCCGGAGAGGCTGGCGCGGATCGGAGATCCCTGGGAGCCGATGGATGGCGCGGTGGGCTCCCTGGAGGCCCTCCTGGAGCTGGCCTCCCAGGACGAGGCGGCGGGCGTCCCCGACGCCCCCTGGCCGCCGCACTTTGGAAAGCAGGAGGGCGAACCTCCCCGTGTGCAGCCCTCCCGTCGGCGGACCGGCGCGGGTCCGGCGCCACGGGAAGGCGCGGTGCCGCCGCCGGCGCCGGGGAAATCAGTGGGGCCGACCGGGCGGCGCCGGACGACCTTCCCGCTGCTGGAGATCGCCCGGGCCGCGACCCAGGCCGAGGCCATGGAGGGCCTGGAGCGCTGGAAGGCACGACATCCCACCGCAGCCGCCCACCTGGCGCCACCCGACGTGCTGGTCGACTCGATGCGAGGGCGCAGCGCGACCTGGACGCGCATCCGCGTCAACCTGCGCAACGTCCCCGAGGCGGAGCGGCCGCCGCAGGAGGCCCTGGAGGTCGACTACGACCCGTGGGACGGGTACAGCCCTCCCAGGGGTCGAGGAGACTCGGCCTCCGGACGCTGAGCCGTGCGGGAGGCTTTCTCGAACGGTCGCGCCGGGCGCTGCGTCTGGAGGATCAGGGGTACGGCGCCGAACGCCCCGGCGTGGAACCGACGCGCCGGCTCCTCATCGCCCTCGCTAGGCTGGTAAAGGCCAGCGCGGCCAGCGGGGCCAAGAGCAGGAACTCGGCGAGGTGGATCCAGAACCAGGCGTCCGCCCCGCCCTGGCTGATCAGCTGCCGCCCTGCGTCACGAGGCCAGACCAGCGTGAAGAAGGCCAGCAGGCCGGCGGCGTGGATGGCGACACCAGGCACGATGGAGTCGGTGAGATGGGCCGTCAGGCCCAACGAGATGTCGACCAGCAGATAAAAGAGCAGGACCGGCCAGAGGAAGCCTTGGGTCAGGGCGTGAGCGGGAGAGATGAGCAGGCAAGGAATGAGGATCGCGGCCGCAGCCGGGAGCCGTCTTTCCAGCGAGACCTGGAAATAGCCGCGGAAGCCGACCTCCTCGGTCACCGCAGCCACCAGCGAAGACATCACCAGGGTGAGCACCACCGTCGTGAGCGGATACCTGGACAGATCTGGAAGCCGGTTGGAGGGGATCTTCACGAGCTGGAAGAGCACCCCCCAGAAGCCGGCGAGGGCGCCGACGGATAGGCCGGCGGCCAGCAATGCGACGCGGAGTACCGGCCAGGGCAAGGGGTTGGCGCGCCTGTGAGAACGCCGCCAGGCAGCCGTGCGCAGAGGCGGCCAGCTGCCGCCCAGGTATCGCCAGGCCGTCCAGAGCAGCAGGCCCATTACCGCCACCGACCAGGGAACCGCCGGCG
>JALYYF010000114.1 GCA_030946725.1 Candidatus Dormiibacterota bacterium | reverse complement strand
TGGCGGAGAGGGTGGGATTCGAACCCACGATAGGGTTGCCCCTATAACGGTTTTCGAGACCGTCGCCTTCAACCGGGCTCGGCCACCTCTCCACGCCCGCCGAGGCGGAGATTGGCGGTCCCGACCGGATTCGAACCGGCGATCTCGGCCTTGACAGGGCCGCGTGCTTGGCCAGACTGCACCACGGGACCGACGGGACAGAAGTTTACAATCTGGCGTAGGCTCGGTCGCGGTTCCCGGGGGGACGTAACCGATTTTGCCGATGCCGCGTTGCATCAAGCGGCTGGTTTGGTATCTCTGCTATCACTATCCCCCTCGATGTTTCGGCCTGATTTCTGCGTCCGGACGGCGGCTTGAGCCAGGGCCGCGACGCTCGACGCACCCGTCGGGCCTCTGCCTACGGTCCCTCCGGTCCCGGCTCCCGGCAGGGCGGCCAGGGCTCCGGCTATGGGTACCGCCCGCCCGCGGAACGGCCATCCAGCCAGCGCCCACCTGCCTCCCGAGGCCGCGGCCCCGGTCCGCCCCGGCAGTCCAGACCGGCCGGCCGGATCCGGCGCTACTTCCCATGGATCGCCGGCATGCTGGCGCTGCTCATCTCGGGCCTCCTCGGATATGTCCTCTGGACGCTCAAGGACCTGCCGGATCCCGGCCAGGCGGTGGCCTCCTCCCGCTCGATCATCATCTACGACAGCAAGGGACGCGAGATCCAGCAGATCAGCGCCGAAGGTGCCTACCACCACGATGTGACGCTTGCCGAGATGGGCAAGCTGGGGCCGGCCGCCATGCTGGCAGCCGAGGACCGCAACTTCTACCACCACGGCGCGATCGACTACCCGGCGACGGCGAGGGCCGCCCTCGAAGACGTGATCCATCACCAGTACGCGCAGGGCGGCAGCACCATAACCCAGCAGCTGGTCAAGATCCAGGTGCTCAACCCTCAGAAGTCCGTCTTCCGCAAGATGCAGGAGGCGTTGCTGGCCACGGCCCTGGAACAGCGCTACTCCAAGGACCAGATCCTGGAGATGTACCTGAATCGGGTGTTCTTCGGCCACAACGCCTATGGGCTGGGCGCCGCCAGCCAGATCTACTTCGGCGCCGGCAAGCAGCCCAAGGACCTGACGGCGGGCCAGTCGGCATTCCTGGCCGGGCTCGTCAACGGCCCGAGTTACTACGACCCTCAGCTCCACTACGACCGCGCCAAGGCCCGCCAGCTCTACGTGCTCGACGGCATGGTCAAGACCGGGGCGCTGACGGCGGACCAGGCCCAGCAGGCGGCGCAGGAGGACATCAAGTCGGAGCTCAAGTTCGACCAGAGCCTCTTGAAGAGCCGGGCACCCCACTTCGTCCAGTACGTGCTGTCCCAGCTCGAGAAGACGCTGGGGGCGGACACCGTTCAGCACGGCGGCTTCTCCGTGTACACCACCCTGGACCTTGACCTCCAGGACCTGGCGCAGAAGTCGGTGACCAACGGCGTGAGCAGGCTCAAGAACAGGGGTGTCAACAACGGCGACCTGCTGGCGGCCCGGCCCGCCACCGGTGAGATCCTGGCCTGGGTGGGGTCCGCCGACTTCTACAACGACAGCATCGCCGGCCAGGTTGACGTGGTCCAGTCGGCGCGCCAGCCAGGCTCCTCCTTCAAGCCCTACGTCTTCGAGGCGGCGCTGAAGGACAAGAAGATCACCCTGGCCAGCACGCTCCACGACAAGCCGACGGACTTCGGGGGGAACTTCAAGCCGCCCGACTTCGACAACCGCTTCCTGGGCGACATCAGCGCCAGGCGCTCGCTGCTGCTCTCGCGTAACGTGCCGGCCGTCGAAGCCGGCCAGCTCGAGGGCATGGACAACGTGATCAACCTGGCCCACAGCATGGGCATCAAGAGCCAGCTCAAGCCTTACCTGTCGACCGCCATCGGCGCCTCCGAGATCACGATGCTGGAGCATCTGCAGGGCTACCAGACGTTCGCCAACCAGGGCACCGAGGTTCCCCTGATCGGGATCACGAAGATCACCGACTCCCAGGGCTACACGCTCTACGCGGTGCAGCCGGGCAAGCAGGCCAACACCAGCACGCCGATATCGCCCGCGGAGGCCTACCTGATCACGGACACGCTCAAGGACTACCCGCAGCAGTGGAGCCTCGGCTGGAGGCGGACGATGGCCGGCAAGTCCGGCACGACCGGCGGCAACACCACCGGCATTCACAACGACGCCTGGATGATGGCCTACAACCCGGACATCGTCGTGGGTGCCTGGGGCGGCAACACCGCTCCCAACGGAGGCGGCGGGACCATCAGCGCCTTCGGCACTGAGGTCGGGCAGCAGGTCCTGGCACCCTTCATCAACGGGCTGCCTTCGAACATGCGCGACTGGTACAGGCAGCCGGCGGGGATAGTGACTGGCTCAGGCTGCCGCGCCGACCGTCCCTCAGGGGGCCGCGAGATCTTCCTGGCCGGCACGGAGCAGGGCGTCAACTGCGCAGCGGTGGCGACTCCTACCCCGACCTCCCCACCGACCCCGGCTTCGACGCCGGTCCCGACCAACACCTTCACGCCCGCACCCAGCGCGCTTCCCAGCGCCACCCCCACTCCCCGCCACACCCCGACCCCGACGCCCAGGCCATCAGCGGGTGGCGCCAGGCCCACCGCCACGCCCACCGCCGGGTGACCCGCAGGACCCGTGATAGGATGGAACAGAGGCCGTTCCCAGGGAGGTTCACGCACTACTGATGATCGAGCAAGCGACTGTTTCACTTACCGGCGATGCGTTGTCTCAACTCAAGTCGCTGCTGGAGAAGGAAGGCAATCCAGAGGTGGCGCTCCGCGTCTTCGTCAGCGGAGGGGGCTGCTCCGGGCTGCAGTACGGCATGGCTTTCGACGACATCACCAGGCCTGGTGACGAGGTCGTCGAGATGGATGGCGTCCGAGTCGTGATCGACGACTTCAGCGCCCCCTACATTCGAGGCTCGGAGATCGACTACGTCGACAGCCTCATGGGTGCCGGATTCACCGTCCACAACCCGAATGCCGTCAGCTCCTGCTCCTGTGGCCATTCGTTCGACGCCGGCGACGACACCGGAACGGCGAAGTCCTGCGGCTGCGGCCACTGAGGGGCCCGCGAAGCTAGCGAGAGAGAAACTGACCAGGGGGCGGCCTCTCGGGCCGCCCCCTATCCTTTTCCTGGGATGATCTGGGACAAGCGGCTCGACTCCCGCCAGGTGCGCGAAGCCGTCTTCCTCATCATCGGGGTGTCCACCCCCATCGGGATCCTGGCGGTGAACGCCTCCGCGTTCATCATGGATCACCTCCTCCAGTTCAGGGTCGCCATCGCCGTCTGCGCGCTCGCCAGCGGCCTTTCCCTCAACGGGCTCGGCGCCTGGGCCGCCCTCAACCGCGGGCGCCGCTTCGTTCCCGACCTTTACGCCGAGTACAAGTACTGGTTGGTCGGGGGTGCCGTGCTCTTCGTCATCGGCTGGTCGGTGTTCGGGGCCTACCTGACGTACGAGAGCATGAAGGACCGCCACCAGCTGCCCAACCTCTACGCGGTCCTCACCGCGATCTGGCTGCTCATCCTGCCGGTGGCCATGACCTTCCTCACGCGCCGGCTCAACCTGCTGGCGTCCGACCGCCCTCCGGCACCCCAGCAAGCCGCAAAACCCTAGCGAGTTACCCCTCAGGCGGCACGATAGGACTCGCTCAAGGAGGTGCCGTGGTTGCCGGAGTCATAGCCGCCGGCGACGTATACCACCGCGTCGAGGACCGTCGCACCGAGACCGGCGCGTGGCTGCGCGAGTGGCGCATATGGCCGCTTGCCTGATCTCTGATCGAGACAATCGACACGAGCCGAGAAGCCGTCGTTCGCCTGCCCTCCAATCAAGCAGACGCCCGCTCCCGGCCACCACACGGCCGCCGGCGCCTCCAGTGGCGTGACCGCCTTTCCGGGATGAACGTTGGCGGCCTGCACCACGTCGACGAGGCCGTAGATCGGCGACTGTATGTTGGGGTCACGACCGGCGAGAAACCACACAGTGCCGTATCCGTCCGTCGCAACCGCCAGTTTCTCACGCGGCTTCTGCAGCCGCCCAATCGAGTGCCAGTCGCCGTTTTCCATCGCCCAGACGTCGTCGGACGCCCGGTGATCCTGTCCCACGCCGCCGGCGAAGACAAGCCGGTTCCCGTCCCAGACCGCCGCCCCCGCTCCGCGAGCCGCCGGCAGGGGCTTGTCTTCACGCCACAGCCCGGTGGCTGTGTCGAGGTGGTACACACCAGCTTCGGACCCCTGAGCAGAGATCCCACCGAGGACGAAGAGCTGCTTGCCGGTGGACACCAGCGACGCATGGCTTACGGCCACGGGCAGCCGAGGACCATACGACCAATGTCTGCTCTGCGGATCGTAGACCTGAACAGTGTCGAGCTTCGGGCGACCCTCGTTGGGGGACACCCCTCCAGCAACCCAGACCCGCCCTTCGAAGTGGTCCATGCCGGCAGCCTCCAGCGGTGTCGGAAGGTCCTGCAGGCGCGTCCACTGCGGACCACCGACAAGGTCTCCCACCACGA
>JALYYF010000112.1 GCA_030946725.1 Candidatus Dormiibacterota bacterium | reverse complement strand
GAGTTCGCCGCCCACGGCCTGGACGCCATAAACTTCGGCCCCGGCGACCCTCAGATGGCGCACCGGCGCGACGAGAGGATCGCGGTCGACGCCATGGACACTTCACTGGAGGTCTTGCGACGCTTCCTGTGCAGCTGAATCCGGTCCTCACCCAGATGCGCCCCTACCCGTTCCTGGCCCTGGACGAGGCGCGCCGGCGCGCTCTGAAGGCCGGGCTCGAGCTGATCGATTTCAGCGTCGGCGATCCGCACGAGTCCACGGACCTGGCGATTCGTGAGTCGCTGATCGCGGCTGTCGAGGAGCGCTCCCGCTACCCGAAGGCGGAAGGGCTCCCTGAGCTGAAGCAGGCGGTCGCCGACTGGTGCCTGCGCCGCTATGGGGTCTCGGTCGACCCACAGGCCGAGGTCATGCCCACCTTCGGAAGCAAGGAGGCGCTGTTCAGCCTGCCCTTCATCGCGATGGACAGCCAGAGCCCCCGGCGAACGGTGGTTGTAACCGAGCCCGGCTATCCCATACCGGAGAGGGCGGCACAGCTGGCGGGCGCGGAGACGCGGCGGCTGCCGCTCAGGGAGGCAAACGGCTTCCTCCCCGACTTGGACGAGCTCACGGCCGCCGAGTGGGACCGGGTGGCGATCCTTTACGTCAACTATCCGAACAACCCGACGGCCGCGGTTGCCCCGCCCGACTTCTATCGAATGCTTGCCGAGAAGGCCGAGCGCCACGGTTTCCTGGTGGCTTCGGACGAGGCCTACAGCGAGATCTACTTCACGTCCCCTCCCGCGTCAGCGCTGCAGGTGGACGACCGGTCACGAATCGCCGTCTTCAACACACAGTCGAAGCGGTCGTCGATGACCGGCTATCGCTCCGGTTTTCTGGTTGGTCCCCCGGAGCTGATCCGCGGCTACCGATTGTGGCGCCCTCTTGCCGGGGTGGCGGTGCCGGAGTTCATCCAGAAGGCCACGATTGCCGCCATGGCCCGGGAGGACCATGTCGATCGGATGCGCGCCCTCTACGCGGCCAAGCGCGAGCTCTTCCTGGAGTTTTTCGCGCACAAGCGCATTCGGGTAGCGGGTTCGGAAGCGACCTTCTACCTCTGGTGCGAGGTGCCAGGGGACGAGAGCTCAGAGGCGTTCACGACCCGGCTTCTGGAGCGCGGAATCGTGGTCGCGCCGGGGTCGTTCTTCGGAGATTCCGGCGAGGGCTATTTTCGTCTCGCGCTCGTCCCGCCGCTGCAGGACTGCCAGCGGGCCGTCGAGATCCTCGAGGAGGTGCTGTGAAAGAGCTGGCCGCCCGCGTCGAAGACGCATTCGACTCCGGCCGCATGGACGCCGAAGCGGTCGAGGAGACCATCGCGGGTCTCGACTCCGGTCAGCTGCGGAGCGCCGAGAAGGTGGGTGGGGAGTGGGTGGTCAACGCCTGGATCAAGCAGGCGATACTTCTCTACTTCCGTCTCAAGGAGATGGAGACGATCGAGGTGGGTCCCTTCGAGTACAGGGACCGCATCCCCGTCAAGCACGGTCACGAACTCGCCGGCGCCCGCGTGGTGCCTCCGGCGGTGGCGCGCTACGGGAGCTTTCTGGCCGAAGGCGTGGTCCTGATGCCCGGCTTCGTGAACATCGGAGCCTGGGTCGGAGCCGGAAGCATGGTCGACACCTGGGCCACAGTGGGTTCCTGCGCTCAGATAGGTGCGCGTGTCCACCTGGCCGGCGGCGTCGGGATAGGAGGGGTCCTCGAGCCGCTGCAGGCTCGCCCGGTGATCATCGAGGACGACTGCTTCGTGGGTTCGCGCTGCGTCATCACCGATGGCGTGCTCGTGCGCGAGCGTGCCGTCCTGGGTGCCAACGTGGTGCTGACCGGTTCCACGCCCTTGATCGACGTCACCGGCTCCAAACCGGTTGAGTACCGCGGCGAGGTGCCGGCCAATGCCGTCGTCGTGCCCGGCACCCGCAGCAAGCGATTTCCGGCGGGTGAGTTTCAGGTAGCCACGGGCCTGATCATCGGCTGGCGCAACGAGCGAACCGACAGCAAAGTGAGCCTCAACGACGCCCTCCGTGCCCACGGCGTCGCCATCTGACAGGTTCGCGCCGCTACGTGGACGCTACTGGAAGGTCCGGACCAGCCCCTTGACCAACCCCACCATCGTCGCCTGGGCGGGCTCCAGCGGGGCGTAGGCCGGGTTCTCGGCGATGAGCCGGACGCGGCCGCTGGAGCGATCGAGCCGCTTCACGGTCGCCTCGTCCTCCACCAGCGCGACCACGATGCTGCCGTCAGGGGCGTCCTGCTGCGGCTTCACCAGGACCAGGTCACCGTCGAAGATCCCGGCGTTGATCATCGAATCGCCACGCACTTTGAGCGCGAACCACCCCTCGCGGGCGAATTCGGGGGACAGGATGACGTGGTCTTCGATGTTCTGCTCTGCCAGGATCGGCGCGCCCGCAGCCACGTGGCCGACCACCGGCACTGAGACCGCCTGCCTGTGCTTGTCCTCGTTCTGCAGCGCCTCCACCAGCTGGACCGTCCGCGACTTGCTGGGATCTCGCCGGATGAGGCCACGCCGTTCGAGCTGGTTGAGGTGGTTGTGTACCGTGGAGCTGGAGGAGAGGCCGACCGCCTCACCGATCTCCCGCACGCTGGGAGGGTAGTTGCGCACCCGGGTGACGTACCGGATGTAGTCAAGGATCTTCGACTGCCGATCGGTGAGCTCTTGATTCACGTTTCTGCTTCCTCGTTGGGTGGAGTGTTGCGGTTCGGCAGAGCCGAGGTGCAGTCATCCTAGCAAGAGAGAGGGCTTTTGGGCAAACTTTTGTTCGGCCGCCCCTGTTGTCAATCACGAAGGAATCGGACCTTGGGCCAACGGTTCGGTCAGCTAGGAATCCGACCGGGGGATCAGGCATCGGCAGCCACCATCCAGCGTTGGGCTGGGATCGAGTAGTGGTCCGGCGGCATCGCCCGCAGATGGCGGTCGATCGAGCGCTTGAGGGTGAGCGGGCTGACCGTGGTGTAGAGCTTGACCAGCTCCTCGATCTTGGCGGGCTCAGCCGCGCCGGTCTCCAGGAGACGCTGGAGCGGGGTACGAGGAGTGTCGTGGAGCCGCCGCGAGCGCTCCCCGACCTGAATTCGCCCGAGGCCATGCATGACCGGCTGGAAGCAGTTGTTGAAGGGGCGGAGGAGATCGCTGTAGAGCCGGTCCAGCCAGGCCAGTTGCTCGGCGCTGTCCAGTCGAAAGTTGCTGAGCAGGCGCCGCACCAGGTAGCCGTTCTTCTGCTCGACGTGGGGGTTGTCGTCGCTGTGGAAGGGCCGGCCTCGGCTGAGCTCGATCTCCTGGCGGCGGCAGTAGTCGATCAGAGCCGCGTTCAAGAACTCGAGACCGTTGTCGACGTGCAGACCCAGGAGAGGGAAGGGCAGTTGCTGGTGGAGACGAACCAGGCCAGCCAGGACTTCGCGCTGGCTCTTGGTCATGATCGCCACCAGTTCGCTCCAGCCCGTCTCCAGGTCGGTGGCCGAGAGGGTGTAGATCCAATCGCCGGTGGCCCAGGGGCCACTGTGGGAGACAAGATCGACCTCCAGGTAGCCGGGTCGACCTTCCTGGCGCCAGTTGCGGACGCGGATCGGTACCTCGCGGCGCAGCCGGCTGGGCGGCCGCAGGCTGCGTTGTGGCCAGCGGACCTGTTGCCGAAGCTGGGCCAAGTTGCGGGAGATGGTGGAGGTGCTGGCGGCCAGCAGTAAGGCTCTGCTCTCGGGCCGGGGCGAAAGCTGGCGGTGCTTCTCGAGCAGCTGCAGCAGGTCGGG
>JALYYF010000108.1 GCA_030946725.1 Candidatus Dormiibacterota bacterium | reverse complement strand
GCCGGTTCTCGCGCCCTCAGGGCGCTGAGCAGGAAATCGAGGGTCAACCCGGTGTTGACGACGTCCTCGACCAGGATCACGTGGCGCCCCGCGATCGGGTTGTCCAGGTCGCGCTGGATCCCGATCCGTCGGCTCTGCTTGGGCGTGCCCGCGAACCCGAATGTCTGCTGGCTTAAGTCGGTGCGCTCCCTGGAGTAGCGGCCGACCCCCAGGTAGTCGATGGCCATCGGCACCGTGATCTGCCGCGCCAGGTCGGCCAGGAAGAAGGTGACGCCCTTCAGCACGCCGACCAGGACGATCGAGCTCCCGCGGTAGTCCCGGGAAATACGGCGGGCGAGCGCCCGCACCCGCGTCTCCAGTTCGACCGGCGAGATGAGGATCTGCTGGATCTGCTGCTTGCGCAGGTTCTGCAGGTCGGTGTGCGCGTACCCGGCCTGGGCCAGCAGCTGTTCGTAGTCGCGCTTGTACAGCAGCTTCACCTTCACGTCCGGGTAGAGCTCGCGAAGCAGGCGCAGCTTCCGGTTTTTCGGCGTGACCAGGCTCTGCTTCATCGTGGTCAGCTCGACGTAGAGGTCGTGCTCCGGCAGGTAGAAGTCGGGAGTGAACATCTCCGCCACCCGTTCGCCCTCCCAGCTGATCGGGAAGGCGGTCGGTTCGTAGACCCAGCGGATGCGGTAGTAGTCCAGGAAGCGGGCGAACTCCTGCTCCGAGGGGTGGGCGAAAGCCACCCTCAGGTGTGGCGGCCCCGAGCTCCGAAGCAGGCGGGAGCGTTGCTTGATGGGCCGCCTCCAGCTCTTGGGCACCTCCGTGCCCTGGCCCGAACCGGGGCCCCTCCCGGCCGCCGCGGTGGGGGCCGACTGTGGCGGGGCCGCTGGCGCCGGGTCGCGGCTGGCATCTGCCTCGGGCGTTCTGGCTACCCTCAGCCCCCCGAGGCGCGAGGCGTCGCCGAGGGAGAGGCTCGCGACGAGGGACTTGCCGACGGGCTGGGCACCGGCGCGCCTTTCTGCAGGGCGTCGACCTGCTGCAGCAGGCGGCCCACCTGGTCTATCTCGCTCGCGTAGGTGGCCAGGTCTCCCTGCTTGAGCGCCGCCTGGGCCGCGTTGTAGTGCTGCAGCGCCTGATTGATCAGGTCGGTGATCTGCGGTGACGTGGACGGACCGGTCGAGGGCGTCGTGTTCTGGGACGGCGGCGCCTGGGTCGCCACCTGCTGCCCGACCAGCTGGCTGAGGGCCTGGTCCAGCGAAGGCTGGTAGGCGACCGATCCGCTCTCGGTGGCGTCGGCCAGGATCACCTTCTTCAGCTCGGGCAGGCTCTGGTCGGTCGTCGTGGACTTGAGGTACCAGGGCTCGAAGTACAGGAAGGAGTCTCCGATCGGGACCACCAGCAGGTTGCCCTGGATCACGCTCGAACCCTGTGAGTTGAGGAG
Organism: Candidatus Dormiibacterota bacterium; assembly: GCA_030946725.1. Taxonomy (GTDB): domain Bacteria; phylum Chloroflexota; class Dormibacteria; order Dormibacterales; family Dormibacteraceae; genus Nephthysia. The sequence goes on along the minus strand of JALYYF010000108.1, from coordinate 8,223 downwards.
CGTCCGGTCCTGCGAGATCTGCGGCGTCTGCTGTATCCGGCTCGCGATCTGCTGCGGTCCGAACACGACCTTGTCCTTGGGCAGCACGAAGGAGACCATCTCCCCGTAGTGGGGCTGGTCGTTGCGTACCGCCAGCCAGCTCACGAGGTTCTGCTTGCGATAGGGCGTGAAGGGGAGGATCTGGAGGTATTCGGCCTGGCTCTCGCCCGGCAGCCGCATCTCCACGTAGTAGGGCTCCAGCCCGGGGAAGTCCCAGACGTCCTCGCGGTTGTAGAGCGTCGAGGGGTCGGAGATGTGGTAGATGGCGTAGACCTGAGCCTGGACCTTGAAGAGCTTCGGCGGGACTCTCAGGTGAGCCCGCAGACCGGACGGCATGCTGTCCATCGGCTTGAAGAGCGAGGGAAAAGCCCCCTGGTAGGCCCGGATCACGGGGTCCTTGCTGTCGGCGAGGTAGAAGTCGGCCGTCCCCTCGTAGGCGTCCACGACCACCTTCACGGAGTTGCGCAGGTAGTTGTGACCGTTGGCCCCGGCCTCCTGCTGGGAGTACGGGTAGGTGTCCGCGGTGGTGTAGGCGTCGACGATCCAGTAGACGCGGCCGTTGACTACCACGATGTAGGGGTTGTCGTATTCGAGGAAGGGGGCGATCGCCTGCACGCGATCGCTGACGTCTCGCCGGTAGAGGATCTGCGTGTTGTTCTGCACCTGGTTGGAGACCAGCAGGTTGAAGTCGCCGGTCCGCATCGCCCAGATCAGCCGGCTGCCGCCGTCCATCACGACCCCATGGCTGCCCTGGTAGGTGTTCCGCACGTTCAGGTTGCCCTGGGGGTAGTCGAACTCTTTCTCAGCTGACGGCGCGAGCACGAAGCTCCCCGGGGTCGCGTGGCCGAAATAGATCTGCGGGCGGCTCACCGTCAGCGGTCCGGTGGGCGGCAGGTCCTTGGCGACGTAGTCCGGCAAGCCTTCCCCAACCACCGCGCTAACCGGGCTGGCGGCGACGCCGTAGCCGTGCGTGTACTGGAGCTTCTGGTTGACCCAGCTCTGGGCCTGCTGCGGCAGCTTGCCCTGGTCGAGCTCCCGCCCGCTGATCGCCAGCTGCTGGGTCTTGCCGTTGATCGAATAGCGGTCGAGGTCGATCTGCTGGAAGCTGTAGTAGGTGCGGATCGACTGGAGCTGGGTGTACGTCTCCTGCAGCTGGCCGTTGTCCCAGAGCCGCAGGTTGTCGATGGTCGCGCGGTCGTCCGCGATGGCCTTGGCGGTGATCGGCTTGTCTCCGTTGAAGGGCCGCAGCTGGACCTGGTCCACCCCGAAGGCCCGGCGCGTGAAGCTGATCTCGCGGGAGATGTACGGCGACTCCTGGGAGAGCTCGGACGGCTGTACGGTGACGCGCTGGACGAACGCGGGGTAGATCCCCGCCAAGATCGACACCGCCACCCAGGTCCCAACCGCGCCCACGATCAGCGCCGGGCGTCGCAGCGCCACGTTGGCGAGCAGCGCGATCGCCAGCAGCACCGCCACGACCGCGCGCACAACGGCCAGGGGCGCCCGGGCGTTGACGTCGGCGTAGCCCGCGCCCCAGACCACTCCGTTGTGCTGGGAGAGCAGGGAGTAGCGGTCAAGGAAGGTGCTGGCGGCGGTGACCAGGGCCAGCACCGCAATGAGCACCGACAGGTGAGCGATGGCGTGCGCCGGCAGGCGGAGGTCGAACGACTCGCCCCGCCAGGCGTACAGCACGGCCACCAGCAGCGCCGTCATGAAGAGCAGGCCGAGTAGCCAGCCGGCGATCGACTGCAGGAAGGGCAGGGTCAGGATGTAGAAACTGACGTCCTGTCCGAAGACCGGGTCGCGCACCCCGGTCGCGGAGTAGTGCAGGAACAGGGCCAGCTGCGGCCAGCTCGTGCGCAGGCCGCTGGCGAGCACCAGCGAGACCAGCACGCTGGCCGCCACCCCGGCCAGGCCGGCACCGCTGAACAGTGTGCGGCGCCGGATGCCGACCGCTCGCAGCGCGGTGCCGGAGCGTAGGCGGAGGGCGATGGCGACGTTTCCCACCGTCGCCAGCAGCGCAAGCGCCAGGCCGAGGAGGAAGAGCCAGGCCTGCAGCCCGACGCGCGCCAGGTAGACGCTGCTCAGTCCCAGCGCCTGGAACCACTGCGTCTCCGCGATGAAGCCGATGGCCGGAGCCGCCACGAAGAGCACCAGGATGCCGCCCGCCACGAAGGCCAGCCCGGTCCAGACGCGGCGGCTGGGCCGCGGGATCCGCAGCTCCTGGATGCCACTGAAGGGGCTCTGGTCGAAGGGGTCGAACGGTCCTCCGGGAGGTCGGCGAGCCATCTGTCGAACCGAAGCTTATCGACCTGCGGTAGGCGGCACGCGGAGCGATCGTTGCTGCACCTGGACTGTGGCCGGCGTCGGTCCACCGGCGCGTGCCGCCGGGAGGGCCGGTGCGCCAGAATCGACTCGTTGGAGGAAGGGGAACTTCTCGGCGCTCCGGTCGGTCTGGAGCTGGTCGAAGTTGAGCGCGTCTACCGCATGGGCGACGTCGCCGTTCCGGCGCTGAGAGGCGTGACGCTCAGGATCGGGCCGGGGGAGTTCGTGGCCCTGGTCGGTCCCTCGGGATGCGGTAAATCGACGCTGCTCTCCCTCATCGGGGGCCTCGACCGTCCCACCCGGGGCACACTCACGGCTTCGGGCGTCCCGCTCCACGACGCCTCGGACGCTGCCCTCTCCGACTACCGGCTGCAGCGGGTGGGGACCATCTTCCAGTCGTTCAACCTGATCCCGACGCTGACCGCGCTGGACAACGTGGCGCTCCCGATGGCGCTCTCGGGCGAGGCCCGCGCGGCGCGCCGCCGCCGGGCGCAGTCACTGCTCGGAATGGTCGGCCTGGGCGAGCGGTCCCGCCACCGGCCGACCCGGCTCTCGGGCGGCGAGCAGCAGCGCGTCGCCGTGGCGCGGGCGCTGGGGAACCGGCCCGGCATGCTGCTCGCCGACGAACCCACCGGCAACCTGGATTCAGAGTCCGGCGCCAGGGTGCTGGACCTCATCCAGGACATTCACGACGCCGGAGCCACGGTCGTGATGGTCAGTCACGACCCCGCGGTGGCCCGCGTCGCCGACCGCGTGATCACGATGAGGGACGGCCGGGTGATCCACGACCCCGGCCCTCCGGCCGCGGGCGTCCAGGAGCCGCCGCCCAGCCGTCCCTCACGGCTCCGGCTGCTGGAGGCCATGCGGCTCGGTGCCGGCGGAGTCACTCGCCGGAAGCTGCGCACCGGCCTCACCGCCAGCGGGATCTCGATCGGGATCGCGGCGATGGCGCTGATCCTTTCACTGGCCACCGGCCTGCAGAACACGCTGGTCGACCAGTTTCGCCAGAGCGGCCAGCTCCAGAACGTCTCCATCCAGCACAACTTCGGACAGCCCACCAAGGACAAGGCGCTCGACCAGCCGGCGCTGGACGCGCTCAGCCGGCTGCCGCACGTCCGCGACGCGTACGGCGAGGTGGCGATCCAGGGTTCTCTGGACGACGGCGCCAGGTCCACCGAGGCCACCCTGGTCTCCGCTGCGCCGGTCCGCCAGACCACGTCTCTGTCGTCGAAGTCCCTGACCGCCGGGCGGCTGCCGAGCTCCGACTCGGCGGCCGAGGTGGTCCTGGCCACCGACGCCGCGAGCAAGCTGGGCTGGACTCCAAAGGACGCCGTGGGCAAGTCCGTGGTGTTCAGGGGTGTCTACAGCGGCAGCTTCATCTCCCCGGGGTCCGGGATCCAGCCGGCGAGCGACCAGCGGCAGCTGAAGCTGACCGTGGTGGGCGTCGGCAGCGGAGGCGTGGGCAGCCCCAACCCGATCCTGGCGGTGCCCTCCGGCACCGCGGGGAAGTACTGGGAGGAGATGGCTCAGGCCAACGCCTGGAAGGCCGACAAGTACGGCTCCATCACGCTCGTGGCCGACGGGCCCGGGAACGTCGACCGCGTGCGGGACGAGGCCAAGAACCTCGGCTACCAGGCCCAGAGCTCCCAGGACCTGATCAAGCAACTGGGCCAGGTGCTCTTCTACCTGGGGCTGGGGCTTTCGGCCTTCGCCGCCATCGCGCTGGCGGTCGCCGCGCTCGGGATCGCCAACACCATGTACACCGCCGTTCTGGAGCGGACGCGGGAGATCGGGGTTCTCAAGGCCCTCGGCGCCCGCCGTTCAGACGTGCGGGTGGTATTCCTCACCGAGGCGGCCACCATCGGGGCGCTGGGCGGCGCGATCGGCATCGCCGTGGCCGCCCTGGTCGCGCTGGTGGGCAACCAGGTGGTCAACCGGCTGGCGACCCAGCAGGGCATCGGCCTGGACCTCAACGTCTTCCAGCTCAGCCCGCTGCTGGCGCTGGCGACGATCGTGCTCACCGCTCTGTTCAGTGCCCTGAGCGGCCTGCTGCCCGCCATCCGAGCTGCCAGGCTGGCGCCGGTCGAAGCTTTGCGCTACGAATAGCGTCGTGAACAACAGCTGGGGGCCGCCCGACCTCTCGGGCAAGGTCTGCGTGGTGACGGGGTCGAGCCGCGGAGTCGGCAAGGGGATCGCGCTGGTGCTCGGCCAGTGCGGGGCGACGGTGTACGTGACGGGGCGCACCCGGCGCGGCCGGCCGCGGGCGGGTCCGGTGGCGGGGCCGGGCAGCGTGGACGAGACCGCCGAGCAGATCACCGCCAGTGGCGGACGCGGCATCCCGTGGCCGACGGACCACACCAACGACGGCCAGGTGGAGGCGCTCTTCACCCGGGTCTACGAGGAGCAGGGCCGGCTCGACCTCCTGGTCGCCAACGCCTGGGGCGGCTACGAGGGGATGCAGGGAGAGGAGCTCCTGGCGCCCTTCTGGGAGCAGCCGCTGCGCCGCTGGGACGTGATGTTCGGGGCCGGTCTCCGGGCCCAGTTCACCTCAGCCCGGCTGGCGGCTCCGCTGATGATCGAGCAGCGCCAGGGCCTCATCGTCTGCACAGGAGGCTTCGATGATCCGACCCACTATCTGGGCAGCGTGCCCTACGACGTGGTCAAGGCCGCGACGGGCCGGCTCGTCGTCACCATGGCGCACGAGCTGAGGCCCTTCGGCGTGGCGGCGGTCGGGGTCTATCCGGGATTCACCCGAACTGAGGCGGTGGTCGAGGCGTTCAGCGCGGAGGGGAGGGAGGCGCCGGCCGAGACCCACTCGCCGGAGTTCGTGGGGCGAGCGGTGGCGAGCCTGCTCGCCGACCCGGAGGTCATGGAGCTGAGCGGGAGCGGTGTCCAGGCTGCCACGCTGGCCACGCGCTACGGGTTTCGGGATACGGACGGCCGGGAGATTGCGCGGTTCGTGCTGCCGGACGAGTTCAGGCTCTAGGTCTAGGAAGGACCCCTCCCTACCCCTCCCCGCAAGAAGGGGGAGGGAGATGTTCGAGGGCTACGCGGGCCAGTCGCCGGTGCCGGCCACGCGGCCCTGGAAGACTTGCTGGGCAAAGGCTGCCGCCAGGGACTCGCAGGCGGCGCCGGCGGGGCGGGAACCGTCCAGGCTCGGGACGGTCTCGCGCACCTGGTCCAGCAGGCCGGCCAGGGCTGGAGGCGCCTCACGATCGCCGGCCCGCAGCGCCTCGGAGGCGAGCACGGCCAGCACCGCCAGGGCCGCGTCCAGGCAGCGGCCGATGGCGGTCGCCTTGCGCCAGGCCACGAAGCTCATGGCCGGTACGTCGTTCTGGCCGAAGGCGCCCAGGGTGAGCGTGCTCGGCTGGGCCAGGCCGCGGGCCTGCTCGGCCCAGCCAGCCTGCACCATGTGCAGCGGCTTGACCGTCCATTCGTCGGACACGGCACGAGCCGTGGCGGGGTGCTGGAAGAGCTTGTCGGTGTGGCGCTGGGCCAGCTGGCAGAGGTCTGCCCAGGCGAACGCGAGCTGGTCGAGGGCCGCCGTCGCGCGGGCGTTGTGGTAGCCGCCGGTCGAGAACACGCTGCCATTCGGGTTACCCCCGTCCGGCGGGATGTAGACGGGATTGTCGGTCACCGACGAAAGGGAGACCTGTGCCGCGCGCTCGGCCTCCTTCTGGGCCCGCCGGACCTGCCCGAGCACCCGGGGCAGGATCCGGGAGCTGACGGGTGCCTGGTGTGACTGGCTCCGGGTGCCGCCGAGCAGGGCGCGCAGCGAACGCAGCGCGGCCGTGTCGTGCTCGTCTCCCCAGAGCGCCTCCAGGTGCGGGGAATAGGCCTCGACGGGAGCCTCCACGGCTGCCGCCGAAAGGGCCAGGACCTGCTCCGCGAGCTGCAGCCGTCCCCGCCCGGCCAGAGCGACGTCCGCGACCAACGCGGCCGCGCCGGGCGAGCCGTTGATCAGCGCCATCTGCTCTCTGGGCTCGAGCTCGAGATGCTCGGCCAGGTCGTAGAAGAGATGGCCGAGGGCCAGGATCTCGCCGGCGCCGCCGTTGCCCTCGGCGGGGACCGCGGGCAGCGCGGCGTCATCGAGCATCGCCGCCACCGCCACCGCGACCTGGCTGCGGGCGGCGGCGTGCCCGTCGACGAGGTTGGCCAGGCGGGCCAGGACCATGCCGCGCACGACCCGCTCGGGCAGCCTCTGTCCAAAGGACGCCGCGGTCCAGAGCCGGCGGGGCCGTCGCTGGGTGAGCACCTCCGTCCCCCGGTCGCCGGGGCCGGTGGTGACGCCGTAGACCAGGGCTCCCGGGTCGGCCGCCTGGAGCGAGGCGACCAGGGCTCCAAAGGAGTCGTGACAGCGGTCCATGACCGCGATCGCGCCGGGACCGACCTCGATCGGCTCGCCTTCCCAGGCCACGCGCCGCAGCCCTTCGAGCGTGATGTCGGACCGGGTGTCGACGAGGAGGCTCATCGGCACCCACTGTAGGGTCTGCTTTGAAGAAGGTGATTCGCAGGGGGGCAGCCGGCGACGTGGAACCGATGCTTGATCTCGCGGACGCCCACCGGCGCCAGTACGCTAAGTTTCACCCGCGCTTCCACCGTCCTGCGGCGGCCGCCAGGGATGCCCAGCGTCCGTTTTTCGAGAAGCTGATTTCCGACAATTCCTGCATCGTGCTGGTCAGCGAGTCAGAAGAGGGCCGCCTCGACGGCTTCCTCACCGGCCAGCTGACAGCGCCTCCTCCGGTGTACGACCCCGGAGGGGCGGGCTGCATCGTGGACGACTTCGCGCTCGCCAGCCCTGAAGCCTGGCCGATTGTGGGCCTGGGATTGCTGACGGAGCTCCGATGGCTGGCTCGAGAGCGAGGCGCTGTTCAGGTCATCGTCGTCTGCGCTCCGGAGGACGAACCAAAGCGGGTGATGCTGGCAGGTGCGGGCCTGTCCGTCGTCTCCGAATGGCTCCAGGGAGAGCTCTGAAGGTCTGGCTCAGCGGCCGCTGTTCATCACGCCGTCGATGAGGCCCCAGTCGCAGGCCTGCTGGGCGGTCATGAAGAAGTCTCGCTCGATGTCACGCTCCACCTGCTCCTTGGGACGGCCGCAGTGGCGGACGTAGACCTCCACCAGCTCCTCCCGCTGGCGCAGGATCTCGCGGGCCTGGATCTCGATGTCGCTCGCCTGCCCCTGGATGCCGGTGGTCCAGGGCTGGTGGATGACGATCTTGGCGTGGGGTAGCGCGTAGCGCTTGCCGGCCGCGCCGGCGGCCAGCAGGATCGAAGCGCCGCTCGCCGCAAGGCCCGTGCACAGGGTGAGAATGTCCGGGCTGACGAACTGCATCGAGTCGTAGATGGAGAGCGCGGCGCTCACCGAGCCGCCGGGGCTGTTGATGTACAGCCCGATGTCCTTCTCCGGGTTCTCGCTGGAGAGGAAGAGGAGCTGGGCGACCACCAGGTTGGCGAGCTGGTCGTTGATCTCGCCTCCCACGAAAACGATGCGGTCGCGGAGCAGGCGCGAATAGATGTCGTAGGCGCGCTCGCCGCGCCCGCTGTCCTCGATCACGGTCGGAACCATCATTGTCGTTTCCTCAGCGCAGGAAGCCGATCGGCCGCTTGCGCGGGGCCGACTCGCTCATTGCCAGAAAGGTGCTGAAGCGCGCCACGGTGCGCAGCGCGTCACGGTCGAGCGACTCGCTCATCCGCCGCAGCTGGACGCGGGGATCGGCCTCCCAGGCCACCGCGTTGAGCGGCTCGCCGGCCCCCAGCTCGCGGGCCAGCTCCCAGTAGATGTCGGCCACGGTGGTCTGGAGCGCGGTCGCCACGCGGAGGAGGCGCTCGATGGAGATCTCCTTGAGTCCACGCTCCACCT
>JALYYF010000099.1 GCA_030946725.1 Candidatus Dormiibacterota bacterium | reverse complement strand
GGCTGACCATGTCGCGGACGTCGACCGGGGCACCGCAGGTCGGACAGCTGACCAGGTTGGCGGCCTGGCTCGGCGTCCGGCACCAGCGGCAGGTGTAGGTGGATTCGGCCATCCCGCTCAATCCGTGTGGTGGTGGACGTACATGGACTGGATGCCGACCCGGCCCGGCCCGGTCATCCGGGCCAGGTTCATCCCCTGGCCCCCGAAGAGACCAGAGGTGAGCTTCTGGGTCTCGACGTTCATGGTCACCGAGGCATCCTTGTAGAGGAAGGCGCCGGGTTCCAGGAGCACGCTCTCGCCCGGCTGAAGCGCGCGCTCGAAGACGTTGCCGTAGCCGTGGAGGAGGAGGAGTCCCTGCTCCCCGCCGGCGACGAAGCGATCCATGAACATGCCCTGGCCGCTGAAGAGGATGTTCTTCAGCCCCTGGATGCGCACGTAGGAGTAGCCGATGGAGTGCGAGGCGAGCAGGAATGCGTGCTCCCGCGCATCCAGCTCCTGGCCTGGATGCAGGGGCAGCACGACGACTTCGCCGGTGGCGTCTCGGGAAAAGGCGATCCTGCCCGGGCCCCGGGCGAGGCTGACGATGAAGGGCATGCCCGCGAACGCCCGCTTGACCCCGCCCTGCAGCGGCATCACGGACATGGCCACCGCCTCGTCCTTCCAGAGCATCACGTGGTGTTCGAAATAGACCCAGTCGCCCTGGCCGAGGGCGATCTCGGCGACCGGAACGATCTCACCCTCGAGCTGGCAGCTGCTCTGTCCGAAGTGGAACTCCGTCATGTCGCGGAGGCGCGGGGCCTCGCGCCACCCCGAGTCGCTGACCAGGTTCCTGACGTCCAGCGGGGCGCCGCAGGTGTCGCAGGTCCTGGCGGTGGGCAGGTTCTGGCTCCTGCACCACTGGCATTCGATCCGCTGCGCTGTCTCCATCGCGCAAGAGCCTAATTCGCCGCGACCGCCCCACGCCAGCGGGTCATACCGAAGAGGCCGAGACCGCGCCGAAGTCCCCGGCTCTCGGGAGCATGGCCGGCAGCTCCTTGCCGAGCTGCTCGCCGAGCCAGCGGGAGGCCTCGATCAGCGCCTGCAGGTCGATCCCGGTGCGGATGCCCATGCCGTGCAGCATGTAGACGAGGTCCTCTGTTGGGATGTTGCCCGTCGCGCGGGGCGCGAAGGGGCAGCCTCCGGTGCCGCCGAGTGAGGCATCCAGCACCGTGGCCCCGGCCTCCAGGGCCGCGACGGCGTTGGCCAGACCGGTGTTCCGGGTGTTGTGGAAGTGGCCGCCCACCACCGCGCCCAGCTCGTGGACGCCCCGCACGAGGGCGGCCACCCCCGTGGGGACGGCGACGCCGATGGTGTCGGCCAGCGCCAGCTCGTCGGGCGGCTGCTCCATCACACCCTCGGCCACGCGGAGGACATGGGCGGGGTCCACGCGGCCCTCGAAGGGGCAGCCGAAGGCGACGATCAGGGTCACGGTCACGCGCATTCCATGCTCGCGACAGCGCGCGACCAGTCGCCGGCCGGTCGCCAGACCTCCTTCGACCGTCGTGTTCTGGTTGCGCTGCGCGAAGGTCTCGGTGACCGGAAAGGCGTAGTGCACCTCGTCCACGCCGGCCGCAAGAGCCCGTTCGAGCCCTCGCCCGTTCAGTACCAGCCCGGCCAGGACGGTCTGGGGCCTGCGCTGGACGGCCGCCAGCACCTCCTCGGCGTCCGCCATCTGCGGCACCAGCTTCGGATTCACGAAGCTCACCGCCTCGACCCGGGGGACGCCGGCAGCCGCCAGCCGGTCGCATAGCTGCGCCCGGAGGCCGGCGGGCAGGATCCTGGCCTCGTTCTGGAGCCCGTCTCGCGGCGCCACGTCGCAGACGATCACCTCTCGCCCATCGGCCTCAGCATCGCTCATCCGCAGGCGCAGGTGCGGACTGCGACCCCAGGCCGCGTCAGGTGCTGCGTCGACCTGGTTAGACCGCCGATGATTAGGAACCGATGCGAGACCCGACTCGCACAGTCCTGGTGGTCACTCAACGGCCCCACGCCTGGGCTCTGCTCAGGGATCGCCTCGACCCCGCGCTCGTGTACGTCGCCTGGACGTTGCCCGCCAGCCTGGAGGATGCGGTCCGCGCGGCCCTGCCCTGGGCGCTCGCCTGTGACGTGGCCTCCCTGCCGGAGCGGGCCTGCGAGCCGATGCGAGGTCGCCTGGTGGCCGTGCACTGGGTCGGCGAGCCGGTGGCCGGCCTGCCCACGCGGCCGCGGCCCCACGCGGACTGGGCCGACCTGGTGGCCGCCCTGGGCGAAGGCCTGCGGGCCTGCGTGGGCGGCCTCCGCCTGGCCCCGGCTCACGGCCTACAGCTGCCGGGCGGGCGGTTCATGCAGCACACGGCGCCGCTCGAGGTGCTGCTCGCGGCGCACCCCGAAGGCCTCGAGCTGGGCGAATCCTGGACAAGGCAGGGTGCCATGACCAGGCATCTCCGAAACCTGCTCCAGAGGACGGGCGCGCCCGTCGAGCTGGTCTGCGAAGGCCGCCGGCTCCGACTGGTGGAGGTCGACCGTGCGGGCTCCTCCTGAGGTCCTGGTGCTGGAGGACGACCCGAGGCAGCTGCGCGCGCTGCAGCGCCTGGTGCAAGCCGCCCACCTCGAACCGCTGGCCACGGCCTCGCCGCGCCAGGCGCTGGCCCGCCTGGAGGGTCACCGGCCGATCCTGGCCATCATCGACCTCGACATGTCGCTGGCGCCGCCTGCGGAGCGGCGGGTCGGCGTCCACGACCTTCTCCGCCGGCTGCACCAGCGCCACGTCAACTGCATCCCGCTGGTCTACTCGGCCGCCGTGGAGACCATCGACGACCAGGCGGCCGTCTACCTCTCGCACCCTCACGCGCTCTTCCAGTCCAAGCGCCATGGCGAGGACCGGCTGCTGGAGCGTGTCAACGGCCTGCTCAGCGGCCGCGTCGGCGACCTTGCCGTGCAGGATGGTGTCGTGGTCCACCTGCCCAGCGGAGAGACCTTCGCCCACCGTGTGGGGGTGGCGCTGGTCACGGCCCGGCGAGCCAACAGGGCCCTGCTGCTCAGCGAGAGCGACGCCCGGGCGGCCCGCCGCTTCCAGGACTGGCTGGAGTCGCGTGCCTCCTCGGTGCTGGTCCGGCCGCTCGGCGGCCGTCACTACCAGCTCGCCGAGAAGGACGTGTGAGCGACCGGTGAGGCTGGACCCGGCCGAGGTCGTCGAGCTGCCCCTGGCGGCCGCGCTGCTGGACCGCGAAGGCCGCCACCTGGTCGCGACGCCAGAGTGGCTCGGTGGGGGGCCCGGTTCGGTCGTCTATCAGCTCGGCCAGGCTCACCTGCTGGTCGCGCCCGAGGTGCCCACCCCCGAGCTGGACGCCCTGGTCGGCCGTCTCCTGGAAACCATGCAGGACGCCAGGGGCGCGGTCCCGCCGGCCGACTCGAAGAGGATCGGGGTGCTGGCGGCCGGGCTGGAGCTGGTCGCCGGGCGCCCTCCGGAGACATCCAGCAGCGGCGACGTGTGGCAGGTGTTGGAGCTGGCCGCGGCGGCCATCTCGGCTCGAACGGACGGCGTCGCTGTCGAGCTTCAGGGTCCTGTCCCCGACCTCGTCGTCCCCGCCCCCGCCGCGGTCGCACTGGCCCTCACGCAGCTCGCCGTGAACGCGCGGCAGCACGAGGACGCCACCAGGCTGCAGCTTCGGGTGGCCGCCGGCCCCACCTTCTACGTGGAGTGGCCGGATCCCAGCCAGGGGACGGTCCGGATGGCCGCTCACCGGCATCCGCTGCGCCGTTCGCGCTGGGGATGGGGCTACGTGCAGATGGTGGCCGACGCGCTCGGCGCCACCGCCCTGCCGCCGGGGCCGACCGGCGCCGGCATGGTGGGCGCCTGCCTCGGCCTCGGCACCCTGCAGCTCACGCTTCCACTGGCGCTGGTCAGAGACGGCAGGGTCGAGCGTTCGACTCTGACCTGGGACCAGGACCCGCAGGCGCCGGGCATCGGGGCGGCTCCGGCGGGGCCCCTCGCCGAGCTGCTGCGGGCGGCCGGGGGGCAGCCGGGACGGGTCGCCTACCGCGATCTCTACAGATCCCGAGCCATGGGTGACCACGCCTGGCTAGCCCTCGCGCCCGAGTCCGGGACCAGCCGGGCGCGGGACCTCATCAAGGGCCTCTCTCACGAGCGGGCACTCTGGAGCGCTCCCGAGCCGCTGGCCACGCGCCTGCAGGGCCTGGCCGCCTTGCTGGGCGTCGCGCTCGGCGAGCCGTGGCCAACTGTGCCGCCCAGCGTCTGGTCCGCCACCGCGCCCGAGGCAGCACGGGCGCTCGGAGTCGCGCTGCC
>JALYYF010000091.1 GCA_030946725.1 Candidatus Dormiibacterota bacterium | reverse complement strand
CCTACCCCCATCAGCCTCTTGCCCTCGATCTGTTACGAGTCAGCCGCGCCCCTGGTCACCTGGTCCGGGACGGGTGTCCCACGGGCTGAGCAATCGGCACCAGGGCCTGTTCCGGGCGACGTGCTTCCGCGCCCGGCTAACCTTGGTTGCCAGATGGAACGCCGTCCGTGAAGGCGCGCAAGTCGCGGATCGAGCTCGCGGACGGTCGCGAGCTGATCTACTACGACGAGGATCCGGCCGCCCAGCGAGCGACCGTAGACTCGCGGCGGCTTCCGCCGACGATCGTGCAGTCCGAGGTGCGCCGCGACCCGCTGCGCGACGAGTGGGTCATCATCGCCTCCCACCGGCAGGGCCGCACCCATCTGCCGCCCGCCGAGAGCTGTCCGCTCTGCCCGACGACGGCACAGCGCAAGACGGAGATCCCGAGCGCCGACTACGACGTGGTGGTCTTCGAGAACCGGTTCCCCTCGCTGACTCAACGCGGCGAGGAGGGTGGCACCTCTGACACGGACGACGACCTGGTCCCGCGCCGGCCAGGCCTCGGCCGCTGCGAGGTGGTGTGCTTCACCTCCGACCACGACGCCTCCTTCGGGAGCCTTTCGCTCGAGCGCCTTCGCACCGTGGTCGACGTGCTCGCCGACCGGACGCAGGAGCTTTCAGCGATCCCCGGCGTGGAGCAGGTGTTTCCCTTCGAGAATCGCGGGGAGGAGATCGGGGTGACGCTGCATCACCCGCACGGCCAGATCTACGCCTATCCCTTCGTCGCGCCGGTGACGCAGCGGATGCTGGACGCGGCCCGCCGTCATCGCGACAGTGGCGGAGGCTGCCTGTTCTGCGCGGTCCTGGCGGCCGAGGAGAAGGCGGGCGTGAGGGTCGTGGCCAGCTCGCCAGGGTGGATCGCTTTCGTTCCCGCCGCGGCCCGCTGGCCGTTCGAAGTGCACGTCTACCCGACCCGCCACCTTCCGGACCTGACCGCACTGGACGACGCCGAGAGAGACGGGCTGGTGCCGCTGCTGAAGGACGTGCTGGCTTGCTTCGACAGCCTCTTCGACGCGCCGATGCCTTACATGGCGACCTGGCACCAGGCGCCTGTACACGCCGATCGTGATCTCGGGCACCTGCACCTCGAGATCTTCTCGATCCGGCGGTCGGCCGACAAGCTCAAGTACCTGGCTTCCAGCGAGTCGGGGGCAGGGGTCTGGATCAACGACGTGGGCCCGGAGCGGGCCGCCGAGATGCTGCGCCGGGCCCGGCCTCCGTCAGCCGGAGACTGAGCTCAGCCGGGCGTACAGCCCACGCCAAACGCGACGGGCGCGCTCCCGGCGTGGTTCGGCTGCTGGATTGCCGCCGTGGCGCTGGAGAGACCCGAGCAGGGGACGGTCGAGAAGACCACGCTGACCGGGATCGTCGCGCTGCCGGCTCCCGGGGTTGCGGCGACCGCGAAATCGCTGGTCCTCAGCTCCCGCTGGTGGTTGGGCGCGGCGGAGATGGCGGTCAGCGAGCCGGCGATCGAGGCGCCTGGCGCGGCGTTGTCGTAGGAGACCACCACTCTGAAGTCGCACCTGTAGCCGGCCGGGGTCTTGATGCAGACTCCGGGGCCGCCCAGCGTGACGTGGGTGACGGTGAACGGTGGCGGCGGAGGTGGCGGAGGCGTGGGCGTGCGGGTCGGACCCGGATGGGGAGGAGTGGGCACGGGAGTCGGCGTTGGGGTAGGCGTGGCGGTCGGGGTGGGGCGGGTGGTCGGAGCAGGCGTGGAGGTCGGAGCCGGTGTGGCAGCAGACGTCGGCGGGGGCTTGGGAGCTCCGGTCGGAGCAGGCTTGCCGGGCTGCTTGGAGGGTCCGGCGGGCGGCACGCCGGGGCTGGCGCCCGACCCGGGGCCGCCGCCGGCCGCGGGGCTGTCGGCGCCAGAGGCGGACCCATCACCGCCTGCCGTGGGGTCGGCGGGCGGCACGTCGGTCACGGCGGCCGGAGTGATGCCGGGGCTGGCCGAGGGGCTGGGGCTGCTCAGGTCCGCGGCGGCTCGCGGAACGGCGATGACCGGGACGGGGCGGTGCAGGTACAGCGCGTCGCCGCCCACCGCGAGCGCGATCAGGGCGAGGCCCGCGACGGCAAGTGCGATGGTCTTGCGGGGGACCCGCCGCCTGGCGACGCCCGGGTCGGGCCGCCCTCCATGCAGCCACTCGCGCAGTCCGAGCAGCCGGGCCTCGTCCTCACCCTGACGCCGCGCCGCCACCAGCACGAAATCCCTGCCGTCGCGCTTGAGGGAGCTGGGAACCGGAACCGGCGCCAGGCCACCGAACAGCTCGGCGGGCGCGGTCAGCTTCTGCGCCACACCTTGGCACTCCGGGCAGCGCCGCATGTGGCGGTCGACCGAGGCCCGCTGCTCCGGGGTGAGACTGGTAGCACCGGCCGGCACCAGCTCGGCCAGCCGCTCGCAGTGATCGCGGCGGCGGGCGACCAGGAGGTAGCGGACCGCATTGCCCAGCGCCTCCTTGGCGCGGTTGACCAGGACCGCCGCGTGCGCGGGGGCGACCTTGAGTGCTTCGGCGATCTCGCCGGTGGGCAGGTCGCGGCGTACGTAGAGGTCGAGGACCGCGTACTGGCGGGGTTCCAGGCTGGCGGCGGCCGCCCAGACCAGCTCGGCCATCTCCCTGGCGGCGGCCTGGTCCTCGGGGCCGGGAGCCGGCGCGGCAAGGTCGAACTGGTCGTCGATGGGCTCGGTTCGGCGCGAACGGGTCACGTGGTTGGTGGCCAGGTTGTTGGCGATGGTGTACAGCCAACCCTGGACCCGCCCCGGCTCCTGGAGCGACTCGCGTGCCTCCCAGGCGCGGACGAAGGTCATCTGGGCCAGGTCCTCGGCGGCCGAGCGATCGCGCAGGAAGCGCGAGAGAAAGTCGTATATGCCAGGCAGATGGCGGTCGTAGAGGGCTCCCAGCGCTTCCTCGCTGCCGTCGCGAAGTGCGCGTCCCAGCCCGATATCAGGTGACGTCTTCATTCCTCTCCCGTCGAGCGACGAGGATTTCGAGAACCCTCGGTCTTTGACATTCCGGAAGGACGACCCGGGGGTCGCCACCGGATTACGTCAAGAGCGGCCGGAGAGGAGGCTCAGCGGCTGGGCCGGCGGCGCCTGCCAAGCCCCGCATCCGAGACAGGGTCTCAATAGCGGGCCGCGGGCCGGTGGGCTACGCGCTGCGCTCTTCGAGAAGCCGAGCCCAGCGCTCGTCGACGTGCCGGAGCTTGAAGATGGCGAAGGCGCCGACCCAGGTCACCACGAAGGCCGCCACCACCACGAAGCCCATGTTGGCGAAGTTGAGGCCGTCCACCGCGTCCCACGGCTCTCCCTGGAGCTTGAGCTGCCCGATGAGCAGCTGGAGCAGCTCCACCAGGCCGACGAAGAGGGCGACGAAGACCGAGAGCGCGGTGATCGTCAGGTTGTAGAAAACCTTGCGGATCGGGTTCGAGAAGGCCCAGGCGTAGGCCTTGGACATGAACGCACCGTCCGCGGTGTCCATCAGGGACATGCCGGCCGCGAAGATCGTGGGCAGGGACAGGATGGCGAAGAAGGGCAGGTTCTGGGCCGCCGCGCCGGCGGAGATGGCCAGCAGCGCCACCTCGGATGCCGTGTCGAAGCCCAGACCGAAGAGAAACCCGATCGGATAGAGGTGCCAGCTAGCGCTTACGAACTGGAACAGGCGCCCGAAGATCCTGGTCATCACTCCGCCGGCCACCAGCTCTTGCTGGAGCGACTCTCGGCCGTGGCGGCCCTGGCGCATGTCCCGGTAGACGCGGACGATGTCGAGGAGCACGAGCAGGTTCAGCACGCCGATGACCACCAGGAAGACGCCGGAGACGCTGGTACCCACCAGGGCGCCGAGGCTTCGGAGCTCGCCGTGGCCACCGACCACGCCCTGCACCAGCGACTTGACCGCGAAACCGAGCAGGAGGGCGATCGCGAACACCACCGATGAGTGCCCGAGCGAGAAGAAGAAGCCCACCCCCACCGGCTTCCTGCCGCCCTGGAGCAGCTTGCGCGTGCTGTTGTCGATGGCGGCGATGTGGTCGGCGTCGAAGGCGTGCCGAAGGCCGAAGGTGTAGGCCAGGCCGCCCAGGCCGATGAACGCCGGGTGTCCTACGCCGTAGCTGAGCAGGGCGCCCCAGCCGACGACGTGCAGCAGCACGACGACGCCGAAGAAGCCGCCCAGGCGCCGGCGCTCACCCGCGTCGAAAGCCCGCCCGAAGTCTGTCGCGACCGAAGCCAATCCTTACCTCCGAATGTGGTCGGCGGCGCCTGGCGCGGCGCCTCGACCAACCTTATCAGGACTAGGTCGCAAGTACCGATCCGAAGCGGAGCAGCGCCATCCTTCCGGTCGGGTTGGTCTCAGCGTTCGGCCGGCCAGTGGGGGCAGGGTCTCGGCCAGAGGTGCCCGCACTGCGGACAGCGCACCGAGAAGTCGAGGCAGGTGCAGCCGGGTTCCCGGCAGGGCTTGCCGGGAGTGTCGCGGTCCCTGTACTGGCTTGGGTGCCGGCTGAGATCGTGGCCGCAGCGGCGGCAGGGTATGCGTGGGTGATAGTCCGACCCCTGAGGAAAAGGGGCGCTGCGCCGACCGGGCTCCCGGCGCTTCATCGAACATATGTTCGCATGACCGTGGCCATGCGGGTTGAGTTTCTCGGTGCGCGAGATGCTCTGGTTCTGAACTACTCCGGGGGATCGCGGGGCGGGCGTCTATAGTCTTCCCTCGGACGAGCAGTGGTGGGCATGGCAGCTGCCGGCTTGACGGCTCAGCGTGTCGGTCGTTTCCGCCTCGTGCAGCAGCTTGGGCATGGGTCGACGGGAGCGGTGTTCCTGGCTACCCACGTCGGCGCGGCGGGGCGGGAGGTGGCGCTCAAGATCCTGGACCCTGCGGTCACCGCCGGGACTGGCTTTCGAGAGCGTCTGGAGCACGACGTCCGCGCGGTCTCCGCGCTCAGCCACCCGCACATCCTTCCGGTGTACGAGTACGGAACCGCCGGCGAACTCACGTACATCGCGATGCCGCTGGTTCGGGGCGGAAGCTTGCGGGGAAGGCTGCAGGGCGCGCGCCTCTCCTCCAAGGCGACCTGGAGGGTGCTGCGCCTGGTCGGGGAAGCGCTCAACGCCGCGCATCAGGCCGGCGTGGTCCACGCGGACGTCAAGCCGGGCAACGTCCTCTTCGACGTCTACGGCCGCGTGCTCCTGGCCGATTTCGGCCTGGCCCGGACGCACCTCGGTTTCGCCCTGGGGACGCCCGGCTACATGGCGCCCGAGGTCGCAACCGGAGCGCCCGCGGACAGCCGCGCGGACGTCTACGCGCTGGCCGTGATGACCTTCGAGATGCTGACCGGCAGTCGGCCGTATGCCGGCGAATCACCGGCCGAGCTGCTCCGAGCCACCGTCGAGGCACCCATTCCGGCCGCGCGCGAACGCTGCCCGGACGTGCCGGTGGGGCTGGACGGGGCGCTCTATCGAGCCCTTGCCAAGAACCCCGCCCACCGCTACCGGACGGTGGTCGAGCTGCTCTGGGCGCTGGCCCCGGTCCTCGACGCGCGCCCCCGTCGTTTGCCCCGGCTGCCCCGCTGGCGTTCGGCGCCCAGGGCCCAGCCCGAGGAAGGCGTCTTCGTGCCCTCGGTGCTGACCGGCTCGGGCGGCCAGGAGGAGAAGAGGCGCCGCCGGCTGGAGGAGGTCGAGCCGGGGGCTTGAGGGGCTTTCCCCGCCTGGCGGTAAGCTTTACCGCCAGGCCCGTTCGTCTAGTGGACTAGGACGCCGGCCTTTCAAGCCGGAGATCGCGGGTTCGAAGCCCGCACGGGCCACCAGCGAGTCCTACAGGCGGGTGTAGCACAATGGCAGTGCGGCAGCCTTCCAAGCTGTTTACACGGGTTCGATTCCCGTCACCCGCTCCAAAACCCTCTTGCAGCAGATCCTCGGTCACACATCGCTGGCGATGATCACTCAGACCTATCAGCACCTCACCTTC
>JALYYF010000077.1 GCA_030946725.1 Candidatus Dormiibacterota bacterium | reverse complement strand
AGGATCGGCCTCCTACCAGTCTCCGTCCCCGATGCACTGGCCGGGATGTTTCCTGGTTGGACCCCCGTCCACGACGCCACCCCTGCGCCGCCAGTCCAGCTGAACAGCTCACCTCCGGGCGCGGGGATCCTGCTGGGCAACCACGAGCTCGGCGCCACGCCATTGGCGGTGAGCGTCAGCCCCGGAGACCTTCTGGTGCTGCGGCGCCAGGGCTTCCTCGATGCATTCGTCCGCGTCAGTGGGCCCAAAATCGAGGTGCCACTCTGGCGATCTGAGCCCGACGTGCGACTGGTGCGGCCGCCCGTACCTGGCGCCGCGATCCGCTCGGCCGACTTCCTGCCCGATGGGCGCGTAGCGCTGGCGATCGAGGTCCCACCGACCGGCGAAAGGCAGCCCTGGGCTTACGACCCCACCAGCGCGCGCCTGGATCGCCTCGGCAATGCGGCTGCGCCACAAGCGCTACCCAGCGCGATAGCGATCGCCCCGGACGGGGTCCATACAGCTGCCATCCTCCACCTGGACGGCCTCGACGGGGCCGCCGCGGACCAACTCGCGCTTGACGGTCCCGACGGCCCGCGACAGCCAGTGTCCAGCGTCGCGGTGGGCGAGCGACTCCTGGACGTGAGTTGGTCGCCGACTGTGGGCGGCGTGCTGTTGCTCAGCCAACGCCAGGTGACGGGCGGAAAGCACTTTCTCGTGCGCTGGGTCGGCGTCAACGGCGTCACTCGCGACCTCGCCGACCTGCCTGGTGAGCCGCTGGCCGGCAGCTGGGTCTGGGCACCTGACGGACACGAGGTGGCGTTCCTGGTTCGCATCAGCACCACCGCCCTGGTGGCTCTGAACATCGACAGCGGCGAGTTGCGCTACCTGGACGACTTGCGCGCCGACGGCTTACCAACTAGCGGCGCGGTGGCGCCAGCCACCTGGGTGCCCTCCGGTGGTTTGTTGTACGCGGCACCCACGACTGGTACCGGCTTTCCGGGTAGTTCTGGCACCTCGGCGCCGGTGTTGTTCGAGGTCGCACCCGGCCGCATTGACTCCCACCGCGTCGGCGACGTCGAGCCCGTGTGGGCGCCCATCGTGCGAGCCGACGGCGTGCTACTCACCCTGGCTCGCGGTGAGAACGACGTTCTGGTACTACGGCCTGTCGATCCGAGTGGGCACGCCCTCGCCGAACAGCGGCTCGGGGTGCGGGTCTCGGGTGCATTCGCCGCTCGCTGGGACCTCAGCCATCAGCAGTTGTTGATTGTGCGGGGCGCCGCGGGCGGAGGCGTCGAGGTATTGCTGCTTCGATTTGCGGCCGAGGACCCTGCGACAGCGACCGGCATGAACACGTCCACCCCGGAGGCAGGCCGATGATCGCGGTTCGACCTCTTCTCGGCGCGTTGGGCGCCGGCGTGTTGCTCTCGCTTGGCATCCTTGCGCCGCCATCATCGGCCTCGATCGCCGCGGCCGCGCCCATTCTGGCCCAGACGGATAGCCAGCCGGCCAGCCCCTCATTCCCGAATCCGTTGGCGGGTCTGGGGCAGATGTTGTCGCCGGACAACCTGGGGAAACTGATCCAGGACACGGCGGCTGTCCTGCTCCAGCGGATGGTGAGCGGCCTGCACGACCTTCTGCTAGGGCTCACTCAGGGTGACGACAACGTCATCACCCGTACGCCGCCCACCATGACTTACCAGCAGTCATTCGTCATTGACAAGCACGACGCGCTGCTTCGGGCCATGGACTGGGGCTTCGTGGCGGCCCTGGCGGTGGTCGGCGTCCTGGTCATCCTCGGTCCCAGCTCACCGCTGTCGTTCCCTGCCGCGGGCGAGGTTGTGCCGCGCCTGGTCATCGCCTACATCGCCGCGCATTCGAGCCTGCAGTGGGGAGCCTGGTTCATCGACCTCAGCAACGCCCTGTGTACGGCCGTCGCCCCGGCCGACCCCTTCCCCCTCACCTCGGCGACCGACCTCGGCACCGCCTTCGCTCTGCTCGGGCTGGCGCTGCTGTACGGCTTCATGGCGCTGTTCCTGAGCCTATTCATGTTCGCCCGGGTGCAGCTGCTCGCCGTGCTGCTGATGGTGGCGCCGCTAGCTGCGGTGCTGTGGGTGCTGCCCGGGCGGCCGCGCCAATGGGCCGAGCTGTGGATGGATCTGTTCTTCAGCAACATGTTCGTCCAGTTCCTCCAGGTGCTCACCCTCAACTTCGGTGTCGGTCTCATGAAGACCGCCAGTGGCGATACCGGCTTCCTGCAGTTTTTGGATGGCGCTGCCACACTGCTGCTGGTCTTCCGAATCCCGGCGCTGGTATCGGCAGGGGTGGGCGGAGGAGCAACGAGCTTCCTGGGCCTGGTGGCGCTGTTCCGTGGGCTCCAGTACATGGGTGTTGGAAAGCTCAGCCAGGCTGCGCAACAAAGTCTGAGCCAGGCGGCCCAGCAGGCGCCGGGCGCTGCATGGGCGGCGGCCAGGCATCCCCGAGCCACCATCGGAGGCGCCCTCAGCCAGGAGTGGCAGCAGGTGGCCAACTCGCCGGCCGGTCGGGCGGCGCGCGCCACAGGGCGTGCCGTGAACTCCGTAGCCAGTCGGGTGCACGACGAAACCGTCGTAAGGCGCGGCGTCTGATGGCGGCGGTGGCTGTCGCACGCGTCGGCGTTGCACTTCTGTCAGGCGACGTCCGTCGTCTGGCCGTCGGCGCAATCGGAGCCCTATTCCTGGGATCAGTGTCGATCGTGTTCGTCATCGTGATGCTGCTGAAGTCGCTGCTAGGATTCGCCGGGGGCTCGACGAGTCTTGGGTTGCTGCCGGGCGCCGGTGGGGCGCCAGGCCCACTGGCATCAGCGATCGCCGGCGACCAGCTGGCATTCATGCAGCAAGTGGCGGCTGCCTCGTCGTGCG
>JALYYF010000066.1 GCA_030946725.1 Candidatus Dormiibacterota bacterium | reverse complement strand
GAGTTCGGCCGTCCGCTGGTCAATTCGACCCTGACCCTGGCGCTGGTGACCGGCCAGAGCGTGAGCGACGTCTCCCAGAACGTGATGGCCAACCTCGGCTGGGACGAGGTTCGGCTGCCGCACCCGGTCTTCGAGGGCGACACGGTCTACTCCCGTTCGGAGGTGCTGGACAAGCGCGACTCCGGCTCACGCCCCAACGTGGGCATCGTGACCGTGAAGACGACCGGCTTCAAGCAGGACGGCGTGGTGGTGATCACCTACCGGCGCACCGTCATGGTCTACAGGCGGGGTAAGGCCCCGGTCATCGCCCGGCCGCGCGAGTAGCTCAGGCCTCCTCGGCCGGCAGCTGGGCGGCGGTCTCGCGGTCGGCGCCCGTCTCCTGCGCGAACCAGCGGAAGAAGATGACCAGGCCACCGACCAGGAAGCTGCTCTTGCCGAAGAGCTGGAGCACCACGCCGGCGATGGTCTGGTCGGTGACCGGGTCCAGCCCCGGGATCAGGCGCGGGGCTTGCGTGTAGAAGTCGTAGAACGGAGTCCTCGAGAACTGGAGCGCCAGCGCCACGCCGTCCTGCGGCAGCGTCCCAACGAAGAGATAGAGCAGGCGGGAGCCCGTCGAAAGCGGCCGGGGTGACTGCCGGCTGGTGGCCGAGATCACCGGCCACCAGAAGAGGACACCGCCCGCGATGAAGGTCAGGTGCTCGAAGACGTGCAGGGTCTCCGAGTGAAGCGTGGCGTCGTAGAAGGCCGGAACGTGCCATCCGACCATCACGGCGGCCGCGCAGAGCTGAGCGGGGACCGGCGCGGTCAGCAGCCGCATACCCGGGATCTTGAGCAGCCAGGCGGCCATCGGCTCGTTCAGCCCGAGCAGCAGCAGGGGCGGTGCGATCACCCCGATGAGCACGTGCTGGACCATGTGGACGCTGTCCAGATAGTGGTCGCTGATGGTGTCGATCGGGGTCTCCAGGGCCACCCAGAGGCAGATGACGCCGAGGCCGAAATAGAAGAACCGGACTGAAGGCAGGTTCCGCCCCCGGGCCAGCCAGGCGTGGCCCCCGAACAGCGCCACCAGCCCGGCGTACACGGAGGGGTCGAAGGGCCAGCCCACGACCTCCAGGCCGGGAGCCGAAGACAGGAACACCACCACCGATCTTAGGCGCGGGGGGAACCGCAGGTTCCCCCCGCGGACCCATCCTCCTCTCGGGAGTGATGGTGCGGTTTCGGGGAAACAACTTCAAACGGCCGGAGTGAATCCGGCCTTTCGAGTGACGTTCTTGTTGGGGCGACCACCTTTCCTCCCCTTGCCGGGAGGGTTGGGATGGGGTCAGTGAGCGAACACGCTGAGGGTCAGGTAGGCGGACACGCCGTAGTTGGGCCGGTCGACGATCTGGCTGATCTTCAGGTCGGCCGCCAGGCTGCACAGCACGTATGCGTCCTCACGGCTGAGGCCATGCTCTCGGCCCAGCCACTGGATCAGGTCGCGGACCGCGTTCTGCGCGTTCTCCATCAGGTCCGGGCCCAGGGCCGTGGTGGCGAAGTAGCCGCGCTCGTCGGATTTCGGCTGAAGCGGCCCGGGCGGTGTCTGGAACTGGTAGCTCCATGGCCGGAGGCTGTCGCCCTTCCTGACGTCGAAGCGAAGGCTGAAGGCCATCGGGCACTCGATTCCCGTCACACAGACCTCGCCGTCGCCCTGCGCCGCGTGGCAGTCGCCGGCGGAGAACATCGCCCCGGGCACGAAGACGGGGAGGTAGAGCCGGGCGCCGACGTTCAGGTGGCGGGTGTCGATGTTGCCGGCACCCTTGGTCGGCGGCAGGACGTCGATGGGGCCCGGATCGTCGGTGGCGACCCCCATCGTTCCGCAGAAGGGCTGCAGCGGAATGCGGATGTCGTCGCGCAGCTCCGCGTACTCGCCGTTGGTCAGGTCGAAGTGCCTCAGGTAGGGCTGGGTGAAGTCCTCGGAGAGCAGCCCCAGCCCGGGGATGAGACCGGTCCATCCCCAATCGAGCGGCCTCAGGCTGAGCATCTCCACCTCGAGGACGTCGCCGGGCTCGGCGCCGCGGACGTGCACCGGACCGGCCAGCGGGTAGAGCCGGTCGAAGTCGAGGCTGGTCAGCGCCGAGTGATCGGAGCCCGGCGTGATCTGACCGTCGGTGACCTCCTCTGTCTCGAAGTGCACGACGTCGCCGGGGTCGATCTCGATGGCCGGCGGAAGAGAGTTGTCCCACTTGTAGTGAACCCTGCCTCGCTCGATCCTGTGCTCCTGGGTCACGGCCCTTACCTCCACCTCGCCTCGACTGCTTCGCAGGCGTTCGTACCCTTCTCCGGATCCCATGTCAAGAAAAACTTGCATTTGCGTGCCCCGCGCGGGTAGAACCAAAGGTGCACGATGGCTGAAGGTTCGGACCAAACGGTGGTGGGACTCTTCAAGAGTCACGAGGATGCGGAGCTAGGCGTCAACTCACTCGTACAGGCCGGCTTCCCGGCATCGGCGATAGGTTTTCTGGGTCGGTGAGACGCGGACGAGCCGCAATTTCATAAAGCGGCGCTCGGGGGTGTTGCTGGCGGCGGTGTGGTGGGCGCGATCGCGGGCGGTCTGCTGGGAGTCGCTTCCATGGCGGTCGCCCCCGGGATCGGGCCCATAGTCACCGTCGGCGCGTGGCTGCCGCCATTGATCGGCGTGATTACCGGCGGATCGGCCGGGGGCACACTCGGTGGCCTCGTGACCCTAGCCGGCACCGGTGACGAGGGCTTGCACTACCGGCAGCAGGTGCAAGCCGGGCGCTTCCTGGTCAACGTCACAACGGATCGTCCCCAGGAGGCGCACACGGCTCTGGAGGAGGCGGGCGCCCTCGAGGTGGCGAACCTCGGCGACACTCCGAGCGCCAGGGCCGTCACCGAACCGGAGGACCAGCCCGCCGCCGACTAGGCAGCCAGCCGGCGATCGAGGTCACGCCGCAAGGGTCACCATCAGGACCTTTGCGGGGTGCTATGGGGCCCTCCGCCTCAACCAACCGCTGGCTCACGACCGAAACGTGTGCGAGGATGGCCCCGTGGGGAGGGAGGGGATCGATCAGGCAGAGGTTGGCTTCGGGCGCCTGCTTCGGGCTCACCGGGGGATTGCTGGACTGACCCAGGAGGAGCTGGCGGCTCGCGCCGGGCTGAGCGCTGAAGCCATAAGCACGCTGGAGCGGGGTAGCCGCCGGGCACCGCGAGCTGCGACGGTGGAATGCCTGGCGGGCGCACTGAAGCTGGATCCCGCGCAGCGAGCCGAGTTTGCAGTGGCCGCCATGGGATGGAGCGAGCCGTTTGTTCCTGCCAACGGTGCAGCGGATGTTCCTGCCAACGGGTCTGGGCACGTTGCTGCCAACGGGGCAGAGGAAGCTGCTGTATACGAGCGTGCATCGGGCGGTCAGCGGCGCAGCGCCACCGCTTCCTTGGGCAAGCGCTTGCCGCTGGTGGGCGGGGTGGTGGTGCTCCTGTGCGTGCTGGGCTTTGTGGCCTATTCAGCTTTGAGCCACGTCGCCCAATCGCAGCGGCCCCCGGCGCCGGTAAGGAAGCCGCTGATAACCGACCTCTCTGTAACTCCGTCCACGCTGAGCCCATCCCCCACGAACCACAGCGTCATCAGGTTCCACGTCAACGTCCACTCGAACATCACCGTGATGGTCACGGACGTCGATGGCAGAATCATCAAGAAGCTGCTCGACAACGACCCTAGGGCGGCCGGACCGACCAGCAAGCCGTATTTCGGCTACGACGGGGCGGCGACGCTCTCACCAGGCCGATACATTGTCGTGGTCTCAGCTACAGCCAACGGCTCGACCGCGATGGCCGTGGCGCCAATCTTCATCAAGTAAAACCAAGGGAGCTCAGCGGCCGCCCCACGGGCGGTCAGAACTCAGGCTCAACAGATGGCCGGTTGGTCGGAGCCGGACCTCGGTCCCGTGTACGCTCCCGCCACCTGCAGCATCGCGCCGGCCGGAATCGAGAGCGGCCGTGTGGTCCGCGTCAGGAGCAGGTCGGTGTCCAGGCGTCCGCCGTGAACAGTCGGCCCGAAGGGGCTCCAGAAAGACCCGTCGGCGGTCAGCGTCAGTTCGGGGGGCAGGTCGCTCAGCGCGGCCTGTATGCCGAGCCCGTTGTCCACTGCCCGTCCCCGGCTCACGATCGGCCGCACCACGTGGTCCTCGTCGGCGACGCCGAGCGAGCGATGCAGCTCGCAGAGACGTGCCAGGGCCTCGGGATCCATTCCTTGGCTGGTGGTGGCGATGCGAACGGGGATGCCGAGCCCGCGCAGTCGTGGTATCGCGTCCACCACCCTCGCAAAGTTTTTCGGCCCCCTCATCTCGTCGTTCTCGGAAGGCTCCGCGCTGTCCAGCGAGATCTGGACTTTGAAGTCGAAGTCCGCCAGCGGCGCCAGCCGCGAGAGCAGTGCGGGCGTGAAGAGCGTCCCGTTGCTCAGGACCAGCGTCGGCAGCACTCTCGCGGTCTCCGCAAGCGCCTGCGGAAGCCCGGCCAGCAAGAAGGGCTCTCCGCCGGTCACGCCGAGCGCCTGGAAGCCCAGCTCCCGTGCCTCGGCGGCGATCTGGGGAAGCCGCTCCAGCGGGAGTTCACGGCGCGCCACCCGAGGGCCTGAGTCGGTCAGGCAGTAGGTGCACGTGAGGTTGCAGTGGTAGTTGGTGTAGAGCCAGAGGCGGCCGCCGAGATCCCCCTCCGCGATCGCCTCCGCAACCGTGGTCACGAGGGCAGCTCCAGGGCGGTTGCGAAGCGGTTGAGGAACACCGTCGCGGAGCCCAGCGTCACCAGCTCGACGATCTGCGGCTCCTCGAAGTGTGGTCGCAGCAGATCGACGGCCTGCTCGGGCCGGTTGGAAAGCGTCTCCGAAAAGGAGAAGAGGGCTCGCTCGACCGGGCCCCAGCGGTCGGGGCAGGGGCCCTCGCCGCGCAGGGCCGCCACCTCATCCGGGTCGAAGCCCATGCGGCGGGCCACCCGGCTGTGGCTCTCGGTGCAGTAGCGGCAGCCGTTGGCGGAGGACACGCGCAGGATGACGATCTCTTTGAGCCGGCCCTCGACGCTGGTCGGGCCGTAGATGGAGTCGACGAAGGAGAGCATCGGCTGCATCAGCTCGGGGACGTTGGCCAGGGCGGCGGCGATGGGACCGGGGTTGCCGCGTTCGTAATAGGACCGTGCAAGCAAAGGCGCTTGGTCCTTGGTCAGCAGATCAACCTTGGCCGTGGTGACGATGCTCCCCGAAGAGTGATCCTCGACCCTCAGGCGGTATCCGCCAGCGCACGAGATTCGACGAGACTCCCCCCGAAAGCCCTCCTCCAGCGAGGGTTGGAACGTGCGATGACGCCATCGAGGCCCCACACGCTACCGGAACGCATGAAGACGAGGCAGAGCAGGGGCACCCACTCCACGGCGTACTCGTACAGCCAGGGGCCGTTGGCGTCGGAGAACTGGATGTGCAACGAGAGTCCGGCGGCGATCAGGGCTCCCAGGGCGCTCGCGAGCCCAAGGATCAGGAGCAGCCCGGCGGTCATCTCCGAGAGTCCCACCAGCGGTCCGAAGAAGTTCCAGTTGGGCACGAAGACGTTGAAGACGAGGTCGTGGTAGAGCTTCACCGGGTGATGGGCGGCGTTGTGCTGGATGATGCTCTTGGCGCCCTGACTGTCGATCAGGAAGTAGCCGCCCGGCAGGTGAGCGATGCCGGGGACGAACTTGGCCAGGCCATTGGTGAAGAGGACGAGCCCGAAGAAGATCCGCATCACGGCTATCGCTCGACGCATTTGGAAGGGGATTCTGGGCCCCCTGTTTGACGTTTGCGTTACTTCGATCGGTGACCGCCGCGCGGCGCGCCGGGCGAGGCTACCTCTGGCAGCCGCGGCAGAAGTTGAGGGGCTCCCGGTTCGACCCCAGCTGGCTTATGCGGTGGCCGCATCGGGTGCAGTCCTTGCCGCCCTTGCCGTGGACCTTCATGAAGCTGCGGTCCTGCTTGGACTCGTCGTAGGCCGGGTTGGCGAGAATGGCCTCGAGCGCGCGCCGGAGCACCGAAGGTAGCGCCTCGAAGAGCGCCGCCTCCTCCTCGGGAATCATGCTTGCCCGCCGCCGCAGGGGCAGCAGACGCGCCTCGAACAGGATCTCGTCCGAGTAGGCGTTTCCAATGCCCGCGCAGAAGGACTGGTTGCGCAGCAGGTCCTTCAGCTCGTCCCGGTAGCGGCGGATGCGGTGGCGAAAGGCGTCCAGCCCGGCCGCGGCCAGCTCGTCAGGTTCGGGACCCATCTCCGGCCAGGCGGGGACGTCCCCAGCGAGGTCCGCGGTCCAGTAGATGCGGCCCATGTCCCGGAAGTCGAGGTAGCGCAGCTCCTCACCGCGGTCCAGGCGCAGGGAGAAGACGTGTGTGGCTGGTGGCGGGCGATCCTCGCCCGCCAGCTGGAAGCGGCCGCCGAGCATGGGGTTGATGGCCAGGTGCCGGAGGTCACCTCCACTGGCCAGCTCCAGGTCGAAGACCAGGTGCTTGCCGCGGCGCCAGGTCGCCTGGATCCGGCGGTAGGGCAGCTCGTGGGCGAACGCCTCCACGGGGTACCGGAGAAGGTGCGCCTTCTTCGGGTTCACCTCCACGGCGGTCACCAGCCGGCCCTCCAGGCGCGGACCGAGCTGGATCCGGAGCGCTTCCAACTCCGGCAGTTCAGGCATGTGTAAAACCTTGTTGCTGAGGGAATGTAACGGCTGAAAATGCGAGCCGATAAGTTCACCGAAAAGGTACAGGAAGCACTACAAAACGCAGCGCAAACGGCCCAGGAGCTGGGCCAGCAGGCGATCGAGCCGGAGCACCTGCTGCTGGCTCTGGTTCGCGAGCGCGACGGCATTGCCAGGCCCCTGCTGGAGGCGGCGGGCGTCTCAGTGGAGGGCCTGGAAACGACGCTGGTATCCGAGCTGGAGCGCCTTCCCCGCGTCTCCGGCGGCCAGCGCTTTGTCTCGACCGCGTTGAACCTGGTGCTCGAGCAGGCGGACCGGGAGGCCGGCGCCCTGAAGGACGAGTACATCTCGACCGAGCACCTCCTGCTGGCACTCGTCGAGCGCCCGGCAATGAAGGCTGCCGGCGTGACGCCCGACACGCTCCTGCGAGCGCTGCGTGGCGTGCGCGGCAACCAGAGGGTCACCGACCAGAACCCTGAGTCGAAGTACCAGGCGCTCGATCGCTACGGCCGTGATCTGACCGCGCTGGCCGCCGCCGGAAAGCTCGACCCCGTGATCGGGCGCGACGAGGAGATCCGGCGCGTCATCCAGGTGCTGAGCCGCCGGACCAAGAACAACCCCGTCCTGATCGGCGATCCCGGCGTGGGCAAGACCGCGATAGCGGAGGGCCTGGCAGAGCGCATCGCCACCGGCGACGTACCCGAGAGCCTCAAGGGCCGCAAGGTGGTCGCCCTCGACCTGGGGGCGCTGGTTGCCGGCACGAAGTTCCGCGGAGAGTTCGAGGACCGGCTGAAGGCCGTCCTCAAGGAGATCACCTCCAGCGACGGCCAGATCATCCTGTTCATCGACGAGCTGCACACGCTGGTCGGCGCCGGCGCGGCGGAAGGGGCCATCGACGCCGCCAACCTGCTCAAGCCGGCGCTGGCCCGTGGCGAGCTGCGCGCGATCGGCGCCACAACGCTCGACGAGTACCGCAAGCACATCGAGAAGGATGCGGCGCTCGAGCGGCGCTTCCAGCCGGTGCTGGTGGGTCAGCCCTCGGTGGAGGACACCATCTCGATCCTGCGCGGGCTGCGCGAGCGCTACGAGGTGCACCACCGAGTTCGGATCAAGGACGCCGCCCTGGTGGCGGCCGCGGTCCTCTCCAACCGCTACATCACCGATCGCTTCCTGCCCGACAAGGCGATCGACCTGGTCGACGAGGCCGCCGCGCGGCTGCGCATGGAGATGGATTCACGGCCGGCCGAGCTGGACGAGGTGACGCGGCAGATAAGCCAGCTGGAGATCGAGCGGGAGGCGCTCAAGAAGGAGACCGACCGCGCGTCCAAGGAAAGGCTGGGCACCCTCGACAGGACGCTGGCCGGCCTGCACGAGCAGCGCGATGCGCTGCAGGCGCGCTGGGACAGCGAGAAGGGTGTCAGCGACCGCGCCGCCGAGGTCAAAAGGCGCATCGAGGAGACCAGGCACGAGCTGGAGAGAGCGGAGCGCGTCAGCGACCTGGAGACCGCGGCACGGCTGCTCCACGGAGAGCTGCCCAGGCTCCATTCCGAGCTCGAGGAGTTCAACGTCCGCCTGGGCGAGCTCCAGCGCTCAGGTGCCCTCCTCAAAGAGGAGGTGGACGAGGACGACATCGGGGCCGTGGTCTCCAAGTGGACCGGCATCCCGGTCTCGCGCCTGCTGGAGGGCGAGATCCAGAAGCTCCTGCGCATGGAGGAGAACCTGCACCTTCGCGTGGTGGGCCAGGACGAGGCGGTCTCGGCCGTGTCCAACGCGGTCAGGCGCTCCCGCTCGGGGCTCGGTGACCCCAACCGCCCGATGGGCTCCTTCATCTTCCTCGGCCCCACGGGAGTGGGCAAGACTGAGCTGGCACGGGCTCTGGCGGAGTTCCTGTTCGACGACGAGCAGGCGATGATCCGGCTGGACATGTCCGAGTACCAGGAGAAGCACACCGTGGCGCGGCTGATCGGTGCGCCGCCCGGCTACGTCGGCTACGACGAGGGCGGCCAGCTAACCGAGGCGGTGCGGCGCCGACCCTACTCGGTCGTCCTCTTCGACGAGATCGAGAAGGCGAATCCCGACGTGTTCAACGTCCTGCTCCAGCTGCTCGACGACGGACGCCTGACTGATGGCCAGGGACGCACGGTCGACTTCCGCAACACCGTCCTGATCATGACCTCCAACCTCGGCGGCCAGCAGATCCAGGACATGGCCAACCGCGAGTTCGACGAGGTGCAGGCCAAAGTCCAGGAGGTCCTTCGCGACCACTTCCGGCCGGAGTTCCTGAACCGGGTCGACGAGGTCATCGTTTTCCGCTCTCTGACCCGAGAGCAGATCGGGGCCATCGTGGACATACAGGTCCGCAGGCTCCAGGAGCGGCTCGCGGAAAGGAAGATCGAGCTTCGGTTGGCCGGCGCCGCCCGCACCCTGCTGGGCGAGCGCGGTTGGGACCCGATCTATGGTGCCCGGCCGCTCAAGCGGGCGATCCAGCGGCTGGTCCAGGACCCGCTCGCGGTCCGGCTGCTGCAAGGCGACTTCGGCGAGGGCGAAACCGTCGAGGTGGACGCCGAAGGCGGCGAGCTCAGCTTCCGGAAGGTCGAGGCCGCAGAGCCGCTCGCCGTCGGCTGAGGCCGCCTCCCGGCAGGGGCTGGCTGAGGCGGCGGCCCTATAGGGTGGGGCCATGGCCAGGCGAAACCAGGCGGTCTACGTCGTCCTGCTCCTCGGAGTCACAGCCGTCTGGGGCTGGACCTTCGTGCTGGTCAAGGACGCGATCCAGGCGTATCCCACCATCCCGTTCCTGGGACTGCGCTTCCTGATCGCCGCGGCAGCCATGGCCCTGGTGGTCCGCCGCCTGCCCGGGCGCCGGGTGCTGGTGATCGGCACCGTGATCGGCCTACCGCTCGCCGGTGGATACCTGCTCCAGACAGTGGGACTGCGCTTCACCAGCCCAGGCAACACCGGCCTCATCACCGGTCTCTTCTTCGTCTTCACGCCCCTCCTCGACCGGCTTTTCGGGACGCCCATCCGCGTGCGGACGCTCCTGGCCGTGGCGGTCGCGCTCGCCGGCACCCTGCTCCTGACCGGCGGCTGGCAGGCCGGGATACGGTTCGGTGACGCGCTCATCGTGGGCTGCGCGGTCTGCTTCGCGCTGCAGATCGTGCTGCTTTCGCGCTGGAGCCCGGGGTTCGCCGCCCAGGAGCTGACGCTGGTGCAGCTCTCCATCTGCGCGGTGCTCTTCATGCTCGGAGGAGCGACGCAGCTTCGAGTACCCAGCCCGAGCGTCTGGTTCGCGCTCGTGATCACGGGCGTCTTCGCGAGCGCGGTGGCCTTCTTCATCCAGACCTGGGTGCAGTCCCACCTGACCGCTTCCAGGACCGCGCTGGTCCTGGCCAGCGAGCCCGTGTGGGCCCTCTTCTTCTCGGTGATCCTGGCCGGGCAGAGGCTGGACGCCGTCCAGGCGCTGGGGGCGGCGCTGGTGATCGCCGCCATCGTCGGCCACGAGCTTCCGCTGCCTTCGCGGGCTTCATTCGAACCAAGGGGAACAAATGTTCGATAGAATGGCCCCATGGTTGGGGCGCTCGTCATCCCGCGATTCCCGCTGGCCTGTGAGCTGGCGAGCCGGACCGGCCTGGAGGGGCGGCCGGTGGTCGTCGCACGCGATGACGGCACGGTGTGGGCCAGCTCCCCGGCCGCCGAGCTGTTCGGAGTAGGGCCTGACCAACAGCTGCGCGGGGCGATCGCGCGCTGCCCGGAGCTGGCCGTGCTGGAGGGCCGGCCGGCGTTCTACCGGGTCCAGGAGGCGACGATCCTGGAGGCGCTGGAGGCGACCGCCTTCGCCGTCGAGCCTGGGCCGGAAGGCGTCTGGTTCATGGATATCGACGGCCTGGTCGGTTGCTATGGCACTCAGGAGGCGATGGCCCTGGCCATCCTCGACAGCGCTCCACGTGCCCTGGGACCCCGGCTGGGCATCGCGCCGGGCAAGTTCCCGGCCCTGGTGGCGGCACGGCGGGCCACCGCCGGCCGGTTCCTGGACGTCCAGTTCCAGCGGGTCGAGGACTTCCTGGCAGGCCAGCCGGTGGAGATGCTGCCGGTTCCGGAGGAGATGCGCCGGCGTCTGCGCCTGCTGGGGATCGAGACGCTGGGCGCGCTGGCGGCACTGCCGCGCTCGGCGCTGACGGCACAGTTCGGTCCCCGGGGCGCGCTGGCCTGGGACCTCGCCCGGGGCAAGGACGATTCCCCCGTCCGGCCGCCGGAACGGCCTGAGATGGTGGTCGAGGGGATCGGCTTCGAGGTCCCCCTGGTCAGCCGCGAGGCCCTGCTGGTGGCCGCCGAGCAGGCGCTCGGCCGTGCTCTTCGAGACAGGCGGATGACGGCGCGGGCCGTTCGCCAGGCGGTGCTCCGGGCGGAGACCGAGAGGGGCGCCTGCTGGGAGCGCACGGTGACCTTCAAGGAGGCGCTGGCGGAGCGTGACCGGCTCTGGACGGCCCTGCGCACGGTGCTCAGCGAGGCGCAGCTTCCGGGGCCGGTGAGCCGGCTGGAGCTGGAGCTGACCGGGCTGGTCACGGCCCAGGGGCGGCAGCTGGCCCTGGCGGTGGGCCGGCGCCGGCTGCGAGAGCAGCTGGAGGACGCGTTGCGGCAGCTCAAGGCCCGCTATGGCTACTGTCCGGTGGGCCGGGTCGTGGAGGTCGAGCCGTGGAGCCGAATCCCCGAGCAGCGCCTGGCCCTGATCGACTACGACACATAGAACAGAAGCTCTCCCTCCCCCCTGCGGGGAGGGTCAGGGAGGGGGTCTCCTCGGCGGGTCCTTCTCCGAAGCGGCTGCGGGCGTTGAACCAGCCGGTGGCTGTGGGGGTGAGGATCAGTGACGGGGTGCCCGGTGCGGTGCTGTGGCGGGGGAGCTGGCGGGTCTGCTCGCGGGTGGAGGAGGTCTGGCGGGTGGAGGACGGCTGGTGGCGGCCGCGGCCGGTTCGCCGCACCTACTTCCGCCTGGCCCTGGAGGACGGCCAGCTCCTGACCGTCTACCTGGACCACGTC
>JALYYF010000035.1 GCA_030946725.1 Candidatus Dormiibacterota bacterium | reverse complement strand
CTGACGAGGTGCGGCAGGTGGTAGTCGCCGACCGGCACCGCGTCCGCATCGCCGAGCGCGACCAGCGCAATCTCGGCCGCCGTCCAGGCGCCCATTCCGGGCAGGGCGCTGAGCCGGCGCCGCGCCTCCGGCAGAGGCATCTCCACCGCCTCCTGGAGACGTCCCGCGGCCAGCGCCGCGCGCCTCAGGGTCTCCGCCCGCCGCCGCTCCACCCGGAGCGGATGGAAGGCGTGATACGGCGTCCGGGCGATCACCTCGGGGCGAGGCGGCAGCGTGAGACCGGGCAGCGGACCGGGAGCCGGTTCACCGAAGCAGCGCAGGATGCCCCGCCAGCCCGCGTAAGCCTCCACGGTGGGCACCATCTGCTCGACGATGGTGCCCAGCGCGGCCTCCCAGACCGACTCCGTCCGGCAGATCCGGAGACCCGGATGTCGCCTGTGCAGCTCCTTCAGCAGAGGTTGGCCGGGCCGGAAGTCGGAGTTGTCGTCCAGCGAGCCCAGCAGCCTGGGCGCCCGGTCCAGCAGCCACTCGGCGCCCGGGCCCCAGGCATCGATGACGACGCTTCCGTCCGGCTCCTGGCGAAGCCGTTCAGTCGCGGCTCCCAGCGGCGTCATCGTCGCCCGCCAGGCCCCTTCGGGCGTCCAGCGCAGCGCGGGGTCGCCTCCGCCTCGGCGAATCGGCCGCAGCGTGGCAGCCAGGTCCAGCGGCCCGGACGGCCGGTAGCGAAGGCTCAGGGGGACGGACACACACGCTCAAACGCCGCGTGCGGCTCATTCTTTTGAACTTCTTCCCCTGGCGGGGCGGACATCGGCTGAGAGTAGAGCTCGAACGCCGCGTGCGGCTCGCTTTTTTTGAGCTCGCTCCCCTGGTGGGGAGCGTTGGGGAAGGAGTCCAAAGAAAAGAGGCCCCGCGCACGTCCAGGCGCGGGGCCTCCGGGCGCTGGCGCGTCTAGGCGACGCGGACCCGCGCTGCTCGCGGTCCCTTCGGGCTCGGCTCGGTCTCGAAGCTCACGCGCTCCCCGCCACGCAGAGAGTCGAAGTTGTCGACGGCGCTCCGGTGGAAGAAGTACTCCTTCCCGTCCTCGGAGGCGATGAAGCCAAAGCCGCGGTCGGCCACGATCTTCTTGATGGTGCCCTCAGGCATCGTCCTCACTCCCGGTTCCTCGATAATCACTTACTGACGACGGGTCCGTTCGAGAAACCGGAACGACGACCACGGCCAGCACCGCTGACGACCAGCGGCCTTCTCAGCATAGCGAAGCTGCCGGGGATTTTGCCTCATTTTTGTATCTGGATTCTGCCCGCACATCACCGCGGACCACGGCGCCGACGGTCGGACGATAGACTCACCGCTGAGTTGG
The DNA here is from genome assembly GCA_030946725.1 of Candidatus Dormiibacterota bacterium. Taxonomy (GTDB): domain Bacteria; phylum Chloroflexota; class Dormibacteria; order Dormibacterales; family Dormibacteraceae; genus Nephthysia. The sequence continues at coordinate 3,854 of JALYYF010000035.1, read as the reverse complement.
AGAGGCAGTACCTCAAGCAGTGGAGCCACGCCCTGGGCCGCGAGATGGAGATCCTCCGCTTTGGTGTGCGCGGGATGCCCCTGCTGGTCTTCCCCACCTCCATGGGCCGGTTCTACCAGTGGGAGGATTTCGGCCTGGTCGCCGAGCTGGCCGACCGGATCGAGGACGGCCGGCTCCAGCTCTGGTGCGTTGACAGCGTCGACGGCGAGTCCTGGTACGCCGGACACCGGCCCCCACCGGAAAGGGTGCGCCGCCACCTCGACTATGAGCGCTACCTGGTCGAAGAGGTGCTGCCCGGCCTCCCCGAGCGACCCGTCACCACGGGCACGTCCTTCGGCGCCTTCCACGCAGTGATCCTCTGCCTGCGCTATCCCGAGCGATTCCGAGGCTGGATCGCCCTCTCCGGCGTGTACGACACCAGTCGCTGGCTCGACGGCCACAACGACGACGTCACCTACTTCACCAACCCGCTCGCCTTCCTCCCCGGCCTGCATGACGAGCGCTACCTGGCCCCGCTGCGCCGGATGGACTACAAGGTGGTTGCCACCGGGAGCGAGGACCCCAACGTCCGAGATTGCGTGACTCTCGCCGAGGACCTCGGCGACAAGGGCGTCCAGGCCCGGCTTGACGTCTGGCCCGGCTGGCAGCACGACTGGCCCTACTGGAAGGAGATGATGCGCACGTATGTCTAGCACCGCCACCCCGAGCAGGCGCGTCGGCCTCCTGGTGGGGCGCGAGAGCAGCTTCCCGCAGCCCTTCCTGGAGACCGTGAACCGCAAGGGCCGCGAGTTCGGTGTGACCGCCGAGCTGGCCGTGCTCCAGGGGACCACCGAACTCGAGGAGCCGGCCTACGCCGTGCTGGTCGACCGCATCTCCCACGAGGTGCCCTACTATCGCGCGCACCTGAAGAGTGCCGCGCTTATGGGCACCGTCATCGTCAACGACCCCTTCTGGTGGCAGGCGGACGAGAAGTTCTTCGAGTGCACGCTCGCCCGCAAGCTGGGCGTGGCAGTCCCCCGCACGATCGTGCTGCCGAACAAGGACTACATCCCGGACATAGACCCCGCCACCTCGCTGCGCAACCTGCGCTATCCCCTGGACTGGGAGGCGATTGTGCGCTACGTGGGGCTGCCCGCCGTCCTCAAGCCCAACGTGGGGGGCGGCTGGAAGGAGGTTTCCGTCGTGGACTCCGCGGAGGAGCTGCTCGCGGCCTACGATCGCAGCGGGCAGAAGACGATGATCCTGCAGCAATTCATCGAATGGGACGACTATCTCCGCTGCATCTGCATCGGACGCGAGCACATCCTGCCCATCCGCTACAACCCCAAGGCGGAGTTCATGGCGCGATACGAGGTGGACAGGCCGCCCGAAGGCGAGTTGCGCCGCCGCGCCGTGGCGGACGCGACCACGCTGGTCCAGGCCCTGGGCTACGACATGGACACGGTCGAGTTCGCGGTGAAGGACGGCGTCCTCTACGCCATCGACTTCCTCAACCCGGCGCCGGACTTCGATGACTTCTCGATCAAAGAGGAGTCCTTCGCCTGGGTGCTGGACCGGATGAGCGACCTCGTCATCAAGTACGCGGTCGGGGGGGCGGAGCCTCCCTGGCGGCGCGACCACCGATGGTGGAAATATGTCGAGCGATCCGCGACCGCAGCCACCTGAGTACGTCGCGGCCTACAACGGGCTGCTCGAAGACCCGACGCTCGGCCTGCCCAGCCTCGAGCGCTTCCGCGAGGGGCAGCTCCGCAACCGCCTGACCTTCGGCGACCGCACGGTGTCCATGGCGCTGCGGCCGAACTTCCTCACCAGGGAGCGCTTCCAGGCGGCTGTCGGCGCAGCCCGAGCCATCCATGGGGCGCTCATCCGGCTCGAGCGGGCGCTGCTGCGGGACCAGCAGCTGCGCGCCGAGCTCGACATGGACCCTGAGGAGGAGCGCCTGGCGCTGGCCGATCCCGGCTTCCGCTCCTCCTCGCCCTCCTCCCGGCTGGACAGCTTCTTCGCCGAGGAGGTGCGCTTCGTTGAGTACAACGCCGAGTCGCCGGCAGGGATGGCCTACGAGGACAAGATGGCGGAGGTCTTCGCGCGGCTGCCCGTGATGCGCGCCTTCCGCAAGCGGTACCGGCTGCGCCCGCTGCCGGTGCGGAGGCGGCAGATGGACGTCATGCTGCGAGCGTTCCGGCAGTGGGGGACCGGGGAGGACCCGGTGGCCGCCATCGTGGACTGGGACGGTCTCCCCACGGCCAGGGAGTTCGAGCTCTTTCGCGACTTCTTCGAGCAGCGCGGCCTGCGCACGCTGATCGGGGATCCGCGCGAGCTGGAGCTCCGCCGGGGCCGCCTCCACCTGGAGGGCCAGCCCGTCAACCTCATCTACCGCCGCGTGCTGACGAGCGAGCTGCTCGCCAAGGGGCAGGAGGCGCGCGCCCTGGCCGATGCCTACCTGGCCGGGGCCGCCTGCGTGGTCAACTCGTTCCGGGCCAAGCTCCTGCACAGGAAGATGAGCTTCGCCCTGCTCTCCGACGATCGCTACGCGCGGCTGTACGACCCTCACCAGCGCGCGGCAATAGCACGCCACGTGCCCTGGACGCGGAAGCTGAGCGAGGGTCCGAGCACCCGCCACGGCGAGCCCGTCGCCGACCTGGTGGAGCACGTGTCGCGGCACCGCTCCGAGCTGGTGCTCAAGCCGAACGACGACTACGGCGGCAAGGGCGTCGTCCTCGGCTGGACCGTGGACCAGCCGGAGTGGGAAAAGTCCCTGAGCGAGGCGCTGGAGCGTTCCTACGTGGTCCAGGAGTCGGTCGAGGTACCTCGCGAGCCGTTCCCCGTGGCGCTGAACGGGATCCAGTTCATGGACCTGGCCGTGGACCTCGATCCCTATCTCTTCGAGGGGCGGCCCGGTGGCTACCTGACCCGGCTCAGCTCCTCGGCGCTGCTCAACGTGACCGCCGGCGCCGGTAGTATCGTCCCCACCTACCTGGTGGAGGGTCGAGCATGACTCCCAAGTGGCTGACCATCGGCGTCGAAGAGGAGTACCAGATCGTCGACGCCAATGGTGAGCTGAAGCCGCACATTACGACTCTGATGGCCGAGCACGGCGACGCGCTCGGCGACCACGTGCGGCCGGAGATGATCCAATCCGTGGTCGAGGCGGGCACCGGCATCTGCGAGACGGTCGAGCAGGCGCGCGAGGAGATCGTGGGGCTGCGCACAAACGTCGCCAGCGTCCTCGCCCAGTCCGGCCTGCGCCTGGCCTGTGCCGGCACCCACCCCTTTTCCAAGTGGCAGGAGCAGCTGATCACGGATCGGGACCGCTACAAGATGCTCGAGGACGAGATGCAGGACGTGGTGCGGTCGATCCTGATCTTCGGCCTCCACGTCCACGTGGCCATCCCGGACCGCGACCGGGGCTCGGAGATCATGAACGAGGCCCGCTACTTCCTGCCCCACCTCCTGGCGCTGTCGACCTCCAGCCCCTTCTGGTCCGGGCGCGACACCGGTCTCAAGTCCTATCGCAGCGTGGTCTGGTCACGCTTTCCGCGCACCGGCATCCCGCCGGACTTCACCTCCTACGACGAGTACGAGAACTACCTGGAGATGCTGGTCAAGACGGGCTGCATAGACGACGGCAAGAAGATCTGGTGGGACCTCCGTTCCCATCCCTACTTCCCGACCCTGGAGTTCCGGTGCTGTGACCAGACCACCAGGATCGACGAGACCATGTGCATGGTGGCCCTGATCCAGGCCATCTGCGCCAAGCTGATGAGGCTCCGCGAGCGCAACCTCGGGTACCGCAAGTACATGCCCGCGCTGGTCGCCGAGAACAAGTGGCGAGCCATGCGCTACGGGATCGACGG